>JAFGKM010000003.1 GCA_016928555.1 Candidatus Omnitrophota bacterium
GGCTACTCATTGCTTCGTTTTGCTTGTTTCGCTGCTGTCCCTCCGCAATTCGCTCTCCGCCTCTCCGCCTGCCTTTTTCATCTGTTTCTTGACAGTGCCGTCACTGCTTCCTTATTTTTTTGCATGACGGTTTCTATTTTTTCAACAATCTTACCAAATTCCTCTTTGGATACAAAATTATTTTTGGAGGAAGATATAAAAGGAATCCCCGCATCCCCCGCTTCTACCATCTGCGGATTAAAAGAAATACAGCCGAGGAATGGAATATTCATGCTTTGAGCGGTTTTTTCGGCGCCTCCCTTTTTAAAAATATTTATATTCTTATGGCAGTGCGGGCATGTAAAGCCGCTCATGTTTTCAATAATTCCCGTAACAGGCACATCCAGTCTTCTTGCGAACATAACGGCTTTCCTTGAATCAAGGATTGCAACGTCCTGCGGGGTTGTTACAATAATTGCTCCTGTTATATCTTTTATAAGCTGGCATATGCTTAGGGGTTCGTCTCCGGTTCCCGGAGGGGAATCTATAATCAGATAATCCAAATCGCCCCATTCAACATCACCCAGAAATTGTCCGATGACTCCCGTTTTAAGCGGCCCGCGCCATATAACGGGCTCATCGGAATTTTCCAGCAAAAGCGCCATGCTGATTACTTTCAGGCCGTGTTCTGCGGCGAAAGGAGTTATTGCGCCGTTATTTTGCGCCAGTGTTTTACCTTCAATTCCCAGCATTTTTGCAACATTTGGGCCGTGCAGGTCAACGTCCAGCAGTCCGGTTTTTTTTCCGGACACAGCCATGGCATAGGCGAGGTTTACGGCAACGGTTGTTTTGCCCACGCCTCCTTTGCCGCTCATAACCAATATCTTATTCTTTATCCTGCCCATTCTCCCTGATATTCTTTCGGCCTGCTCGTCCTGTTTGCTTTTCGGGTTTTCCATTGCTTTTTTATTTCTTTTTGACAAATAAGAGCGGGAAAACAATATCGCTCATGCAGCAGGGTAAAACTACGGCAAGAATCATATAAATCAAAACTGCTCCGACATGATGGATCCAGTGCGTTACCCCGAAACTTACGAGATACATAATGGAAGCCGCGGCGCTTATAAAAACATGTATTGAATGAGAAAATATAACTCCTTCGTGCTTTTCAATGGTTCCGGGAGCGATGAATCCGGCTAAAACCCCCACTGATAAAAAGGGAAGAATCAACTGCGGGTGTTCGACAATGCATATGTGAAGATGCATTTCCGCTCCGAGAAGATATCCCGCAATGTAAGGGATGAATATGTCGCTTATTCCGCAGATGCCCAGAGAACCTACGGTCCCGATTACCAAAGCTTTCAGGAATTTTTTCTCATACTGCCAGTACATTGCCGTAGTGGCAAGAGCTGAAACAAGCATATGCGAAGGATGAAACACGTGAAACAGCGACTGCATCAGTTTTGCGGGTTCTGCAATTCCGACAGCTTCGGTTATGAATGTCAGAATGCCCAAAAGTATCAGTCCTGCCACAACGCTTAAAATCGAAAAAGGCAGATGCTGTTTTAACCCCTCCCACACAAATTTCAACTTTTCCACTTTTTCCTCCTTTCCCGGATTAATACAAATATAAATCAGCCGGTTTCGGCACTTCTTTTATGTCTTCGGCAATGATTTGAGGCTTATCTTGCCCTAAGTTTCCGCGGCCGTATACTTTTACCCATATATCCTTCTGCAACTGTCCGGCCAGGCTGGACTCCACTTCAATTCCGAGGGGAGTGGCGTCGGCCGCACAGCAGGTAATGAGAAAACGGACAAGGATGAACCGGTCAGCCCGTCCGTTCTGCTTAAAAACTAATCCTTCTATGCATAAAGGCTTTCCGGCAATCTCATCCGGCCTTTTTTTTGCAAGTGCGAGGAACTGTTTTACATTTAATTTTCTGTACTCTCCTTCCGTCTCCAATTGCGCCTTCATTATTTCAAGAACGTCTGTTTCTCCGGCCGCAAGTTCGCCGGTGATTCCTCTTTTCATTGCGGCGAATGAGGATAAATTGCCGGGTCTAACGATGGTTGTAAGCAGAACGGGGAAAAGAAAAGCGAGGAAAGATAAAGCGGACATAAAATCAATATCCCCCGAAACTTCTTTTCTGTATCTTTTAAGTCTTATCAGGAAAAGTATAAGGAGTATAAATGAACCGAGAATGGTGAAAGGGATGTAGTCTTTTTTAATGAATAGCTTAAGCTTCCCGCTTGATTGTATCACAAACAGGAACAAAAGCCAGATGAATATTGTAAGCGTCTGATAAAAATTCTTCTTTTTAAACATGTACGTTTATCCTCCCGTTACCGCCGCTCCCGCAAAGCCCAGTATTAATGCCGCAAAGAACACAGCGAGAAGAAGTCTGATGACGAATTTCTTTTTGAACGTTCCGAAGTAAAGAATAGCCACGGTTATATTGGCCATCGGGCCCGCGACCATGAAGATAATTTTAGAAACAACGGGAAGGTTTGTAAAGGAGCTGGCTACAAACGCATCGGCAAAAGAACATAGGGACAGGGAAATTCCGAGCGCTTCCATTAAGAAAACCGCGAGTATTTTATTGTTTGCAAGGGATAGAAATGCGGCCCGCGGAACGAAGGTCTGGAAAAGCGCGGCTATTATTGCGCCTAAAACGAGGTATTTGCCCATTATGAGGAAATCAACCTCAGCGTGATGAAAAATTTTCTCTATTTTGGAAAAAGATTTGTGATTTTCTTCGCAGTAAATTTCTCCCGTTCGCTCTTTAAGAATTCCCTCTTTCAAAAAGCGTTTCAGAATAAAAGGAGTTATTACGGATACGGCGAACGCAATCAGAATTCTGCCCAAAACAACTTCTTTTGAAGCCGAAAAGGCAAGAAAAGTGGCTAAAATGGTAACGGGGTTTATTATTGGGGCGGCAAGCATATAGGTTATTACCCCCGATGGAGCAGCGCCTTTTTTTAAAAGCCTTTTTGCCAGCACGACGTTGCCGCATGAACAAACGGGGAAAAACATACCGAGAAAAGGACTCCCTATTGTATGTAAAAAACTGTTCCCGGAGAATATTTTTTGAATTTTTTCTCCCGGAATAAGAACCTCCATAATACCGGAAATCAGGGCGCCTATCAGGATGAAGGGGAGGGCTTCCAGCAATATTGCCGCGACTATCATCGTGAAAACCTGCAACTGGGGGTTTTGCAGAATCTTTGGTATTGCGCTGATTTCTCCAGAATGCCATAAACTGTTGAGAATAAAAATCAAGACGGCGCCTGCCGTTATGAGGGTTTTTTTCAGAAAGTTTTCATATCTGCTTGTTTTCTTCATTTGATTCTTTCCCAAAGCTTGCCTATATCCCCGGTTATGGAATCATTGCTGAATTCGGCAAAAGGAAGCTGTTTGACAACAGACTGAACTATTCTTTCCGAAAAAGGTATTTTCCCTATGACTTCTATGCTTTTTTCCCCACAAATTTTTTCGATGTCTTCGGAGTTTTCAATATTGATGTCGTATTTGTTTATCACAACCTTTGTTTCAACTCCGAAATGTTCGGCAACCTGTATTACCCTCTGCATGTCGCTGATGCCCGAAAGGGTGGGTTCCGTAACCACAAGAGCGATATCAACCCCGGACATGGATGCAATGACAGGGCATCCTATGCCCGGAGGGCCGTCTATTATAATATAATCGCATTTATGCATTTTTGCAATTTTATGCGCCTCTTCCTTGATTTTTGAGACCAGTTTTCCGGAATTTTCCGCCGCTATGCCCAGTTTCGCAAAAACAAACGGTCCGTATTTGGTATCCGATATGAACCATTTGCCGCTCTCTTTTTCCTTCAGTTCCACTGCGCCAACCGGACATGCGTACCTGCAGGCGCCGCATCCTTCGCAGGAAAAAGGATCTATGACAATCTTCTCAGCGCATCCTTTTTTATCCTTTATGACTTTGATTGCTTCAAACCTGCAGGCCTTCAGACACTTCTCGCACTGTATGCATTTGTCCTGGTTTATTTCCGCTTCCCAGCCGCCTTTGAATACCTCGGCTTTTTTTATGTCGGGATGCAAGAGAAGATAAAGGTTGGCGGCGTCAACGTCGCAGTCAACCATTACCTTGTTTTTTGCAAGAACGGCAAGAGAAGCCGTCATAAAGGTTTTTCCCGTACCGCCTTTGCCGCTTATAACGAGTATTTTTTTCATTTCTGTCTTCTTTTCGCTTCAACTATGCTGCAGATATCATAAAACAGTTTTTTGAATACTTCCCTGAATTCCGGGGATGATTCAACAAGGGGAATTCCTTTTGAGTATGCAACGGCGATTTCTCTTCTGAAGGGTATGCGCAGGAGCACGGGGACTTTTTCCTTGGAACAGTATTCTTCAACCGCGCTGTCGCCTATATCCGAACGGTTGATTACCACGCCTGCCGGCACGTTTAATTCTCTTGTCATCTCCACTGCCAGAGCGAGGTCGTTTAATCCGAAAGGCGTAGGTTCTGTGACCAGAAGGCAGAAATCCGAACCGTTAACCGCCTGTACTACCGGACAGCTCGTACCGGGGGAAGAATCAATAATGTTTATTTTGCCGTCCTCCGCATATTTTTTTACCGCTTTTACAAGGGGAACGGGGTTTGCTTCCGACGGCTTCAGCCGTCCATGGGCAAAGAAAAACCCATTTTTTGCGGTGCCGGTTTCCACCTCGCCTTTTTCCCCGGGCTCCTCATGGATTGCCCGTTGGGTGCATGCCAGAGAGCAGGCGCCGCAGCTGTGGCACAATTCATAGAAAAAAAGCACACTGCCTTTGGTTTTACCTGCCATTGGCTTGATAACGGCTACAGCATTGTAAACGCATGCGGAAGCGCAGCTGCCGCAAAAGTTGCATTTTTCAATGTTCACCCTGGGTTTGGGCAGATAAACCTTAACGCTTTTATCTATCACCGGTTTTAAAAAAATATAGCCGTTGGGCTCTTCCACGTCGCAGTCAAAAAACCGTACGTTTTCAGCTCCCAGCGATAAAGCAAGCGACGTGGAAACAAGAGTTTTGCCCGTTCCCCCTTTTCCGCTCGCTACCGTAATAATCATTTTATCCCCTTACCATTTTTGTTCCGCACTTTGGACAGTTTCTGTCAAAGCAGGGGACTCCTGCTTGATGCACTGCTTTCTCCCCGCATGATGGGCATACGCAAAAGCCTCCGGGTCCTGCCGCTCTGCCTCCCATTCTTCCTCCTGCGCCTCTTCCCTGTCCTCTTCTTCCTGTCATGGGTCCCTGTCCCAGCGGTCCCGTTCCGTCTCCTCTCGGCATGTTGCTCACCCCCCTTTTACCCCGCTTTCCCTTCACGCATATAGGTTCATTATCTGCGTCGTCAGCTTCCTCGACGTATTATACATACGCCTCGTTGCTTCCTCCTTGCTTCTTCCTTCTATACATGAATTGAAAACGGGCGTCTATATTGCTCTGTTTTATCTCCATAGGAATTACACAAAGCAATTAACACTAATCACTGTTTTTTTCGTGGTCGCATTCTGTTTTTTCAAGACCGTAATTTTTCCCTGCGCCCGGCGCGCATAAACTTTCTCCGGATTGAAGTTCTCCTTCCAGCAGTTTCTCTATCACATCGTTGATTTTTCCTTCAATGCCCACAATTGCCTCTATTCCGCGTTCCCTGAATAATTCTGCAGCTCTCTGGCCCATTCCGCCGCAGATAATTGAACGCACGCCCTTTTCATGCAGAAACTCCGGAAGGTAGCCGGGATGGTGTCCGGGGTTTTCCAGCACCTCCTTTTTTACAACCGCGTTAGTTTCAATGTCAACGATTGTGAAAGAGGGGCATCTTCCGAAATGAGGGGAAACGAAATCTCCTTCTGTAGAAATAGCGAAACGCATAGTACACCTCCGATTTATTGTTTCTTCCCGCCCATGCCGAAGTGAGGCGATACCGTGGGAGCGGCGGCATCTGCGTTCAGGGAGCCCTTTTTAAAGGCTTCCACGGCATCTTTCACTTTGCCGCTGGCTCCGGTTATTGCCTTGATGCCTGCCTGCTGAAGTACGTTTGCGGCATTAGGCCCGAGATTTCCCGTAAGTACAAACTCAACTCCTTTTTCCGCCATCAACTGCCCGTTTTGCACTCCGACTCCGCCCATACCTGCCGCGTTTGTATTATCAAGCGCCTCAAAATTGTCCGTTTCAGTATCATAAAAAATAAAATAGGCGCACCTGCCGAATCGGGGGTCAACATTCGCTTCAAGACTATTTCCGTCAGCGGTTATGCAAATCTTCATAGTTATTCCTCCGTGGAAAATAATACCTGCAGGGCGGCAAAATACCGCCCCGCAGATAGTGCGATGAACCGCACCGTTACTTTGCCTTTCCTGCCTCTTTCTCAAGTTCAGCAATCCTTTTCTTCATGTCGCCCAGCTGTTCCTCCAGAATCTTTGTCTGCGACTGAAGCATCTCCCTTTCTTGTTCTGGAGTTGCCTGCCAGACAGCATAAGGGTCGATTGCCGGGTCAGGAGCAAAAGGATAGGATACAGGGCCTGTCGGATATGGTGCATTCCCAAAATAGGGGTTTCCGTAAAACCATCTGCCTCTTCCCATTCCTCTGCCAAAACCTCTGCCGAATCCTCTGCCTCTGCCAAACCCGCGGCCCCATCCAAAACCTAATCCGCGGCCGCCGGCATAAGGATTCATGTAACCGGGAACTCCATAACCTGCACAGTATCCTGCCGCCCTGCCTGTCATCGGACCGAGTCCTGCCGGTCCCGTTCCGTCTCCGCGTGGCATATTACTCACCTCCTTTACCCCGAACTCTCACATACTAAGCTTGCCAAGTGAGGGATTATGATTTTTATCTTCACTTCTGCATGTCTCACACAGTCCGTAAAAATGTATTATGTGACTTTTTATGTCAAACCGGTGTTTTTTGGCAAGCGCGTCCTCTGTTTTTTTAATCAGCTCCTTTTCCTCGTCAACAAAATCCGTATAGTTAACAATTTTTCTGCATTTTGTGCATACAAGATGGTGGTGGTGCGCATCTTTCCGGCTTCCTTCTATCAGCTCATACCTTGCCTTCCCGTCTCCGAAATCAAACTTTTGAACCATGCCCATCCTTGTCAGCAAATCAAGGGTTCTGTAAACGGTGGCAAAGCCGATTGAAGGGTTTATTCCGCGTACAAGAAAGTAAATATCCTCGGCGCTTAAATGTTTTGAGGTTTTACTTAGTATGTTAAGAATAATCCTTCGCGCTTCCGTTATACGCAGACCTTCCGCAACCAGCCTTTGGTGCGCCCACGGGTTTCCGCATCTCATTTCCGCCCCCTAATGATAATAATTCTCATTATCATTTTACCTTTGTATAAAGCAACTGTCAAGAGATGATTGAAAATACTCTAAAGGGCTGGGATTGCCGCGCTGAGAAACGCTCGCAATGGCATAAAGCGCCAATTTATGGGAGGAGGCTTTCCATGGATATCCTGCCCCAGACTCGCGCCATGGAAAAAGCCTCTGCGTATTCAACACCGCACTGCACGCCCCTGAATCCTGCCACTTTCTCAAGCATCTTAACAGGTTCTGCCTGGTGGTGGCCCGAAAGCCACTTATACTGGCTTTCATGGGCAAGGAGCATTTTCTTCTTTATCGCCATGAATTCTGTGATGTCAACGTAATGGCTCGGTTCAAAACCGAAGCCGGCAAGCGTTTCCATGTAGTAAATCGGCATGATTTTCTCATGGGCGGGAAGTTTTGTTTTATAAAGGGGAAGGGTTGCGGTGAAAGCCGCGTCAAATACAAGCCGGCCTGTTATTACATGGTCGGGCATGTAGTCGTTTACACTGTGGGTTATTATAACGTCGGGTTTTGCCATGCGTATGATATCCACAACCGCTATTCTCATTTCTTTTGTGGGATACAGGTCAAGGTCGCCTGCGACAGGCCCCAGCGCTTCCGCTCCTATGATTGCGGCGGAGTTTTTAGCTTCCCTGTCCCTGATATCCGCAAGTTCTTCGGGCGCTATGTCCTTTCCGCCCATGTTGCCGTTGCAAAGGTGGGCCATAAAAACTTTGTCTCCTCTTTTTGCGTACTTTGCGAGCGTTCCTCCGCAGAGTATTTCCAGGTCGTCAGGATGCGCTCCCACAGCCAGTATGTTCATGCTTACTCCTCCTTTAATTGCATTCGGCGGTCAGCGGGCCGGCAAGTTCTTTAAGGAAAAAAAGTTTGCCAGGCAGTGTCGGCATGAAACTGCTCGGAATCCACGTGCTCGGACCGTGCCTCAGCGTTACCCATAAACTCATCCCCTGCCACATCATCCCTCTTCCGAGCGTACCGTCGGCCCCTCCGATTATTCTGTCGGCTTTCAGAAATATGCCCGGCCCTATCGTGTTGGCAAAGCATGGGACGAGAGTCGTCCTGCTTTTGAAGCTTGTTATTGCATTCTGCTCAATGGTCAGAGGATGGAGTTTTGCGCCGACTCTGTATTCCTGTTTCTTCCATTCCTCCTCGGATTTGAATTCCGCGGCGAAATGCGGCTCCCAGAATGCTATGTGGAAAATCCTTCCTATGCCGAAAATCACAACCAGTTTCGCACCCTTTTTTTTCAGAGCGCTTATCCTTGAAGGATATTCGGGGAGCATCTTCTTTGTGGCGAAACACCTCTGGTTTTTGGGAACTGTAAGTTTGCCGAGCGGCCCGTAGAAAGCATCCTGCATTGCATTCTGGAATGCGCCCGGGTTATTTGAAGGCAGTGTTTTTCCGCCGCGGTCGCTCCATTCGTCCATGTTGAAACCGTACACATGCCTGCAGTCAACGTTCCATTCCCTGAGGAAATAAACAATCCATTTGTACATCCCCATGGGGCCTACCGGAAGTATCAGTATCAGTTTTTTCCCCGCTTCCCGCGCAGTGCATATTTCCGCGGCTATCTCGTGCCCCATCTTTGCGTTGAATTCTTCCAGCGTTTCGCAGGGCACCGGGGCAAAGTTTTTGTTCCACCATTTCTGGCGCTCCGTTATTTTATCCGGGGGGTTAGCGCAGCATCCGTCAATCTTTTTCATGTCCCATCCGGCGGGAAAGAAATTTTCCAGAAGAGAGCCCTTCATAGTAGTTATAAGGTTCATTGTTCCTCCTTGTTACCAACAGAGTTGAATTATAATAGCACAATATTTTTTGTTTGAAAAACGCTTGACTTTTTCAATTATTTATATTATTGTAAATAACGTAAAAAATCAAATACGGGGAGGTATAAAATGGAAAAACTGGCAATTGAAGGGGGAAAACCGGTCAATGCTGAAAAGTTTCCGATGTGGCCGTCTTTTTCGGAAAAATCCATAAAGATGGTTTCCGAGCCGTTGAAGACGGGCAGGGTTAATTACTGGACTGGAGAAGAAGGCGTAAGGTTTGAGAAGGAATGGGCGAAATGGAACGGGGCAAAGTATGCCGTTACCACGACAAACGGCACAAGCGCCCTGCATACGGCCGTTGCGGCGCTCGGAATCGGACCCGGGGATGAAATTATATGCCCGTCATATTCCTTTATCGCCTCATCTTTCTGCGTATTGCAGGCAGGCGCCCTTCCCGTCTTTGCCGACGTTGACGAGTCGCATACCTTAAGCCCGAAAGAGATAGAGCCGCTTATTAACGAAAGGACGAAGGCGGTAATTGCCGTTCATCTTTACGGGGTTGTGGCGGACATGGAGCCGATTCTCGCGGTCGCCAAAAAACACAACCTTGCCGTTATAGAGGACTGCGCCCAGTGCTTCGGCGGGATTTACAAAGGCAATAAAGTAGGGACTGTCGGCGATGTAGGATGTTTCAGTTTCTGCCAGAGCAAGCATTTTACAACCGGCGGAGAAGGCGGGGCGATTATAACCGACAATGAGGATTTGTGGTGGGAGTGCAAGTCGTTCAGGGACCACGGTTATGACGTGAAAGAGCGCCTTCGCCTTCTTGAACTGGAAGAAAAACTTACATATATTCACAAGAGAGTCGGGTTTAATTACCGAATGACAGAGATGCAGTCTTTGATAGGCTTGTGCGAGCTTGAAAGGTTTGACAGTTGGAATCTTGCAAACAGAAAGAGAAATGCGAAGTATCTTATCGATGCATTGAAGGGGCATCCGCTGGTGCTTCACACGCCGGTTGATACGCAGGAGAGGCAGAATGCGTTCTGGTGGGTGCCGTTTGTGATTGATGCGGATAAACTTAAGGTTACCGTGAAGCAGTTTGTCGCGGCGGTGGGAGCGGAAGGCGTGCCTGTTTACGGCGTCCAGTGGCCGGAGATGTACAGGGAAGCAGCTTATACCGGAAAACATGGCTTCGGGAAACTGCAGTATCCGTTTAACGACCCGAGCGCAAGGAAGATTGATTACACCAAATTTGACTGCAAAAAGGCGCAGTGGCTTTCTAAGAGGACGATGAATTTCTTCCCGCATCCGGTCTATGAGATAAAGCATATGGAAAAATGCGTTGAGGCGTTCAAAAAGGTTGCGGACGCATATATGAAATAAACTTTCGGGAGAGACAATATGGTAAATCCCCCTGTTTCCCCCTTTGTCAAAGGGGGAATTCAAAGGGGATTTGGGAGGGGAAAGGATGGCTGCGGTGAAAAAGGTAAATATGGGAGTCATGGGAGCAGGGGGGATAGCGTACAGGAGAACCATCCCCGGGATGCTGAAGGCAAAAAACATAAATCTTGCCGCGGTAATGGATGTCGTGCGGATTGAAGAGATAGCAAAAGAGTTTAATGTGCCTAAGGCTTATGTCTCTGAAAAAGAGATTGTCCGGGACCCTGATATTGATGCGGTTTATATCGCGAGTCCAGTATACCTGCACCTGAAGCATATAAAACTGGCTGCCGAGAACGGCAAGCATATCCTGTGCGAAAAACCGATAACGGCAGCCATCAGGGAGGCAAAAGAGGCCGCCAATATATGCAGAAAAAACAAGGTATTTTTTCAGGAAGGGTACATGATGAAATTTCACGGAGCCCACGAGAAAATAAGGGAAATTATAAGCGAAGGCGGAATCGGAAAGGTCGTTTACATAAGGGCGCAGTTATCCTGCTGGTATCCTCCGATGAAGGGGGCGTGGAGGCAGGACCCGAAAAAAGGAGGAGGCGGCTCCCTGATTGATATGGCAACGCACCTTTACGACCTGCTTGAATTCTTCACGGGCGAGAAAATAGGGTGGATATCGGCCATATCTAATAACCAGGTACAGGGCTATAAGTCAGAGGATTCCTCAACAACGATGCTGGAGTTCAAGTCGGGAACCCATGCTACGGTGGACTGTTTTTTCTGTATCCCCGACGAGTCAACCAGAACCCGGCTTGAGATATACGGTTCGCAGGGCAGTATCTTCACCGAGGGGACGATAGGGCAGAGTACCGGCGGAACGATGGAAGGGATATTCGGACTCGGAGCCGGCGGGTATGAGGCAAAACAGAGCAAGGACGTTACCCGCAGATTCAGAAGCATAAAATTCAAAAAAATCAATCCTTATACGGCGGAGTGCGAGTACTTTGCAAACTGCATACTGAAAAATGAAAAGCCCGGGATAAACAGCATGGAGAACGCGCTCCACATAATGGACGTTACGGAAAAAGCGTACAGTTCCTGGAAACTCAAAAAAATCCTCAGGGTATAGTAATTATTGTTTTTTCTTCGGCGCGAGGAGTTCCAAATCGGCTTTATCCTGTTTTCTGCCCGAAACCTTTTTGCTTTTTATCAGATGTGCAAGGTCTATAAAATTAACTTTTATCTTTCCGTATTGTCCCTTTTTGCGATTTTTCCAGATTTCAGCGAAATCTAAATGGGATATTGAAGTGATTATGTCTATTCTCACAGGTTCATATCCCAGCTGAATAATTTGCTCTTCGCAGATAAAATCCTTTTCGGAGAGATTTAGCGATTTGAACCCGAATTCATTCAGCGCTTTAAGAATTTTCCTGGCATTTCCCGGTGTCGGCTCAATCAGGATGTCAATGTCTTTGGTATACCGGGGCATGGCGTAAAAAGCAACCGCATATGCGCCGATGATGCAGTATTTAACCTTGTTTTTGTTTAATAATTCTAACAACTCTGCGTAGTCTTTTTCCGTTTTCATAATTAGTTTTGTTTATCTTAAACCACATTTCTCTTAACATCTGAACGGTCTCTAACCTTTGTTCGGCGCTCATCTTCAAATAATAATTTTTATCAAACCGTGCGGCTTCTGCAAAATTTCCCGCTTTATTTACCCAAATCTTCATATTTTCCGCTCCGTTAATGTGGTGAGTTCCTTAGGTAATTATACTATATCTCCACCTATTTTACCAATATCTCATAATGGTTTTTATCTTATCCCTTGACACTTTTTATTTCTGATAGTATAATAATACAAAATTTAATTCAATATTATAAAATAAGGAGGCATGATGATACAGGTGCTTGAAAGGGCGTTCAAGATACTGGATTTTATCGCGGAGAATCCCGAAGAACCTAAAGGCCTTGGTGCTCTTGCTAAATACGGCGGGCTTAATCAGGGAACCTGCGCCAATATTGTAAAGAGTTTGTGCCAGCACAATTTTCTGGAACAGGTCGGCAGGAAAAAAGGGTATATTCTCGGGCCGGCCGTCTATTATCTCGCCCGCAACGGGCCCTACCGCAGGGATATCGTTGCGGCGGCGGAACCTTTGCTGTCGCGCCTTGCTTCGGAGGTGCAGGAAACGGTTCTTGTTGCAACCCTCCATCAGGGAAAAAGGTCTATTCTCCTGCAGGTAAACGGCAACAGGGTGATGAATATAAGCAATGACTTTCTTCTGCAGGAAAGCACCTATGATACTGCTACGGGACGGCTGCTTCTTGCTTTCCTGTCTGCTTCAGAACTGGAGAATTTTTTGGCCCGGAAGGGACTGCCCGGCAGGGAAGCATGGCCGGAAGCGGCAAGTAGAAAAAAACTTGACGCCTGTTTATGCGAAATAAGAAAAAAAGGCGTTGTCATGCACAGTTCGCGGCCTGATATTATGGGTATAAGCTATCCCTTGAAAAGCGAAGGCGAGGTGATTGCGGCGCTGGGGTTGTTTCTCCCGTCTTTCAGGTTTAAAGGGAAACATAAAGAGCTGGTGCTTAAAAAAATGGGAAAAACCGCAGATGAGATAAGTAAAACTATAATAGGGAGGATGCAATGAATATAACGGAAGAAGTTTTGAAAAAAGCGAAAGAGTTGGGTTGTGATTTAGCAGGCATTGCGCCGGTGGAAAGGTTTAAGAACGCGCCTTTGCGGATGAGCCCCAAGGGTCTTCTGCCTTCTGCAAAGTCTGTTATTGTCGCGGGCATTCATCATCTGGATGCCTCGGTTGAGATGGGCGGTGAACCTACACCGCACGACAAGGGCCCTTATGCGAGTCAGAGTTCGGTAATTAATCCCAAACTGGATGACATTTCTTTTTTGCTGGCACGGTTTCTTGAGGGCAAAGGATATACTGCTCTTCCCATAACGGCAAGCAATATCTGGCGTTACCATCATTACAAAGACTTGAAAGTGGATTTTGCCCCGGACCTTGCCCACCGTTACTCAGCGGTGGCCGCGGGACTGGGCGAAATCGGCTGGTCTGGACTTTTCCTCTCTCCCCAATTCGGGCCCAGGCAGAGGGTGATATCCATTATTACCGAGGCGGAATTGAAACCTACGCCTATGTATGACGGTCCTCCTCTCTGCGACAAATGTTTTGAGTGCGTAAAAACCTGTCCGACGGATGCTTTCCGCAAAGAGGTAAAAAAAATAAACGAAATAGAGATAGGAGGGAAAATTTTCAAGTTTCCCGAAATAAACAAGTGGCGGTGCGCATGGGCGGAGAATTTCGGGCTGAATCTTTCCCACAAGATACCGGAAAAGGTGGATGAAAAAGTTATTCTGGAGTACCTTGAAAGATACGGCATGTTTGCCGGGGAAGAAGGTTCCTGCCTGAAATTCTGCATGGTGCCGGAGAAAAGGTATTACGATACCGGTTACTGCAGGGCTCCGAGGAGGAAGAAACAGCATCTGGTTTCTCCTGAGAAAGCAAGCGCGGAGATAAGGGCGATGTGCGAGAATGCGGGAGCGGATGCGTATTGCATACTGCCGGCAGATTCGTTCAGCGGAGATATAGAGATGCATCCGGCACTTCATATGCCGGATGCCGCTTCCGTAATTTCAATCGGGATGGATGTCCCTCTTTATAATGCCGCCAACCGGGAGGTTTGCGAAACCATCAGCCGCAGGCTCTATTATCTTGCCTTTGACATAGCGCACTATTTTGATGTCAACGGGTACTCTGGGATAACGCAGACGAAGATTTCAAACGACCGGGTGGCGCAGAAGGCCGGACTTTACAGGGAAAACAGGCTTTTTATGACGGTGTTGGTGAGTGCGAAAATGAAACAATCAGCTTGCTACAGCAATGTGGCAAAAGGGAAGAAGACAAAAATTGACGGGAAAAGCATAAAAGATTTTTGCCTTAAGTCCGGAGCTGACATTGCCGGAATATTCAACACGGCAAGGTTTGAAGAATTTAGCAGGGAATTTGAAAAAAAGATGCATGTTTCGGAAGAAATAAAGGCGGTAAAGGACAAGGGATGCATTTACGGGCAGTATGTTCCTGAAATATACAGCGAAAGGTTTTTTCTCAAGACTCCCGCAAGCTGGCTCAAAAATGCAAGGTCAGTGATTGTTCTCGGACTGCATTTTCCTGACAGCGCTCTGGATACGGCAAAGGTAACGCCTGCCGAAACAGTCGGCCCTTACGCCTTTGTACAGTATGAATCCCTGCGTTTGCTCAAGGATGCAGCGTTGAAGGTTGTCAGGCATCTTAAATCTCATGGATACCGTGCGGTATTCACTGCGGACATGACGGGGCTTGCTTCGATAACACACAATCCCCGTGAGGTTACTCCGGACATGAGGGCGAATCTTTATCCGGCGATGCTTGCCGGGCTTGCTTACCCGGGACTGCACGGATGTCCGATTACCGAAAAATTCGGCGTCCGGCAGAGGTTTCTTGCGATTGTCACCGACTGCCCACTGGAAAATGACCCTCTCTATGCCGGGGAATATGCCTGTTCCGAATGTGGAAAACCATGCATTTCTCACTGCCCGACCAAGGCTCTTAAAGAGGAGTTTTCTGAGATAACAGTTGAAGGGAAGAAATTCCGCCTTCCTTCGATTGACAATTATGCCTGCGAATGGGCGAAAAGGTATGTTCTGAGCGGTAAAGAGGGTCCCGAGTACTACGGTTTGAAATCAGATACCCCCGTACCGGAGAAAAAAAATGCGGAAGCGATTGTAAAAGCGGTTAACAAAATTGACTGGGGCGTGCAGAAACGCTTGATGAGCATATGCGAAGAGTGCATAAAGGTGTGCCCCGAAAAGGGGGAGTGATAATGGAAAGTTATAAACTGAAGGAATATGCGAAAAAGGCAGGGGCGGATATCGTCGGGATTGCGAACATAAAAAGGTTTGATGAATTGCCTTCCGAAAAACATCCGTGTTCAATTTTTCCCGAAGCAAAATCCGTAATTGTACTTGGAAGGCGTATTACAAGAGGTGCTTTGAGAGGCGTTGAGGAGGGAACAAACTTCCAGAATTACGCGCTTTACGGCTATGACTGGCTTGACAACCGGTTTTTGGCCCTCACCACATTCACCGTTTCCGAGTTTCTTGAGGATAACGGCTGGGAGGCAGTGCCTCTGCAGAACCTGCCGCCGGAGGTCCCGCCCATGGGCGTCTCTGTCAGGGAAGGAAGTCCGGCACCAAATATTATGCTGGATTTTGATGATGCGGCGGTCAGGGCCGGCGCCGGAGAGATAGGATACTGCGGCGTTTTTCTGACTCCGGAGTTCGGTCCGCGCCAGCGTTTCCAGATAATTCTGACGGATGCGGAGATTGAGCCGGACCCTCTGTCGGCTGAACCTGTATGCCTCTTTGATAAAGGCTGCAGGGGATTCTGTCCGCTCGGAGCGTTTGAAGGAGAGAAGGAAATTATTATCGCAGGAAAAAAGATGACGGGGGCGGGGATAGATTACAGGGGTAAATGCCTCACCTGTAAAAACGGTGCTATGCCAAACCGTTATCACCCCGCAGGAAGGCCTGACCGTCTCGCCGCTGTCTGTATAAGAAGCTGCGCGGATGCTCTCGAAAAAAGCGGGCGCATCAAAAACAGGTTTGAACTTCCGTTCCGCATGAGAGACGCATGGACAGTAAAAGATTAAACTGATTTATACGGTTTGTAAAAACTATATCTGACAGGAAGGAGAAATGAATGGATAAAAAACCGACGAAAAAAAAGATAAAAGAATTTGCGCTGTCCCGCGGTCTTGATCTTTTTGGCATCGCCAATATAGAAAGGTTTAAAGGCGCTCCGAAGAGGATGCATCCCGCAAGCATATTTCCCGAAGCAAAGTCGGTAATAGTCGTAGGCAGGCGTATTGTCCGCGGCGGCTGGCGCGGTATTGAAGAAGGGACTTACTGGCCTAATTATACATACTTTGATTACCACGGTCTTCTCAATTCCTATTTTTTGCAGCTGCCGCTCTATGAAACCTCCTGTTTTATAGAAAATTTCGGGTATGAAGCGGTTCCTGTTTATTCGGGGGTCCCTGAAGCAGAGCCGGCTGGAGAGGTCTTGCGACCGGGGGGTGTTGCCCCCGATGTCTGGCTGGCTATCCGTATAGCTGCGGTGGCAGCGGGCATAGGCGAAATCGGGTGGTCTAAAGTCTTTTTAACAAGGAAATTCGGACCAAGACAGAGACTTGCTGCGATATTAACCGACCTTGAACTTGAGCCGGATCCGCTCGTTGAGCCGAACAGCATATGCAAGCTTGATATGGCCTGTGTCAGGGGATGTCCGGGCGCCATACCTCACATAAAAAAGAAGAAGTTTGTGGAAATAAAAATAGAGGATAAGACGTACAGGTGGGCTGACGTGGACATGGGTAAATGCACCCTTATTTACCATGGAGGAGACCCGCGTATGTCACCGTTTATACCAAGGGCGTTACCGGGATACAGTTTTGACGTAATGCAGCAAAATGTTTCGGAAGAGACTGCATACAAGTTTTGCTGGCCCATGTCGAGCAATATATGGAGAAAAACGGAAGAAGACCCTTCAGGATATATAATAGAAGGGCACGCCTACATAAAGAAATGGGGGCAGGCTGGAAGTTACGGGATTGGAGGTTCGCGCGGATGCATGCGCAGTTGTTTTGACTATCTTGAAAAACACAACATGATTGAACAGACCTTTCATAACGGGCCTTTTATCAGGCGTTCCAGGTGGATGCTTGATTGTTCAGGGAACCCCGTGGAAAGGCGATAATCCGGCTACAGGATAATGAATTCTTCGGGGTTTATACTTGTTGTGTCTGTAGTCTCTGAACCCATGAATTTCCGCACCCTTTTTCTGTAAAAGTACATCCTGCCTTTTGTTTTCTTTATCCCGGGAAGGTCTGCCTTTGCCGCTTCCCTGCCTTTTTCTATTGCATAGCGGTATCTTGAGAAATTGTTCCACCGCATATCGCCGAGGTCGGGTTTTACTATGAAATCCGCCATCCGGCTGTTGTAAAGGTCAAACCTGGAAGAAATGAGAGCGTCTGTTCTCATGTGTATGTCAAACACGGAATTCAGCTCTCCGAAAGATGAATGAAACCGGTTTACGTCCACTGCCGTGATGCTTTTGGCGCCGGCAAGCACTGCGCATTTCACGGGAAGGCGGTTGGTGATGCCCCCGTCAATAAGAAGCATATCGCCGTATTCCACGGGGGGGAGAAGTCCGGGTATGGAGCAGGATGCAAGAATGCCTTTCCATAATTTGCCAGTTTTTATGTAGACGTCCTTTCCCGAAACAATGTCGAAGGCAACCGCTATGAGGGGAACGGGAAGCTGTTCAAAAGCAATGTCCCTGAAAAGGTTTTTGAAAACCGGCTCAACATCTTCCTTTTTCAGAAGCGCATTGTCCCGGAGCATCCTTACAAGAAGAAGTTTCTTTTTTACGGTGTAAAGGGTTTTCAAGAAGAAGCCTTCTTTATCCCCCTCAAAGTCAACCGAGTCCAGTTTCATCCCCTTGAGGACCTTAAACTCGTATGTTTCTTCTATGTTTTCAAACTCGTTTATCCTTTCGGCATACAGCGAATAAAAAGCTCCGGCTATTGAGCCTGCCGACGTGCCGCACAGGATATCCGGCCTGAGTCCTTCTTTCTCAAGTGTTGTCAGGACGCCCAGATGGGCGAACCCCTTGGCGCCGCCTCCCCCGAGAACTATTGCGTTTTTATATTTTTTGTCCATTTCCATGCAGAGGTTTGGAATGTTTTATCAGATGCCAGTAGGCGGCGAGTTCACGTTCAATGGGTTTCCTGTCGCCGAATTTGTCTATTATGATTGCGTAAAATCTCCTGTTGTGGCCTTTTTCCACCCTGTGGGCAACCTCATGGAAGAGGATGTATTCAATCAGCCTGTCCGGCAGAAACATCAGAAGCGTATTGACTGTTATTCTCCCGTCGTTGCCGCAGCTGCCCCACCTGCCTTTGAATTTCCTGAAAAGAATTTTGCCTGTTTCCACGTTGAGTTCCGCGGAAAAAGCCCTTACGATTTTTTCAACAGAGGCTTTGAATTCCGCCGTATCCGCGCCTTCTTTCAGTTTAAGTGTTTTTGAGGCTTCCTTCAGTTCTTCAAAACGGTCCATCTGTTTTATTATCCAGCCGCTGTGATTTTCCAGCAGTCTGCGTTCTTCCGTAAATTTCAAAGGCAGGATCAGGTAGAGCATCCCGTTTTCAAATTCAAGCCGGGGGGATTTAACCCGCCTGTAGAATTTTTCATAGATTATCTCCCTGCCGTTCAGCGTTACCTTTTCCATGTTAACCTTTAATGACCGCAAGCGGAACCATCCGCGCTATCTTTCCGGATAACCCCGCGCCTTCCACTATCTCTATCACTTCGTCTATGTCCTTGTATGCTTCAGGCATTTCCTCCGCAAGCCCTTTACCGCTGACGCCTTTTGCCAGTATGCCGCGTCCGGCAAGCTCCCCGGCGATTGACCTGTTTCTGCCTTCTTTTACCGCCTGGTGTCTTGACATCATCCTGCCCGCTCCGTGGCAGGTGCTTCCCCACGTTTCCTCCATCGCTTTCTCGGTGCCCACGAGTATATAAGAAGATGTTCCCATGGTGCCGGGGATAATGACCGGCTGTCCCGTGCTTCTATACCTTTCCGGCAGCTGCGGATGTCCCTTGGGGAATGCTCTTGTCGCTCCTTTGCGGTGGACATACAGCGTTTTTTCCCTCCCGTCCACAGTGTGTTTTTCAATTTTGCAGATGTTATGGGTTACGTCATAGACAAGGGACATCTGCATTTTTTCATATGGCACCCCGAACACAGAGGAGAAGGTCTCCCTTATCAGGTGCGTCATAATCTGCCTGTTGGCAAAGGCATAGTTTGCCGCGGCGTTCATCGCCCTGAAATACCGCCTGCCTTCTTTTGACGATACGGGCGCACAGGCGAGCTGTCTGTCGGAAAGTTTTATGCCGTAATCCGCGGCCACCCTGCCGAATCTGTCAAGGTAGTCGCCGCATACCTGATATCCGAGCCCTCTGCTGCCCGAGTGGACCATCACCGTTATTTGCCCGGGAAAGATGCCGAACGAATCGGCCGCCGTTTTGTCGTATATGTCCGCCACACGCTGGATTTCAATAAAATGGTTGCCCGAGCCGAGCGTGCCGAGCTGGGAAGTCCCTCTTTCGTAAGCCCTGTTGCCCACCGCGTCCGGGTCGGCTTCTTTTATCCTTCCGTTTTCCTCCGTGTTTTCAAGGTCGCCCGCTGTTCCGAACCCGTTTTTTACCGCCCATTCTGCACCCTCTGCCGTCACTTTTTCAAGGTCTTTTCTTTTCAGCTTAAGGGCGCCGGTTGAGCCTACTCCGCAGGGAATATTTGTGAAAAGAAGGTTTATCAGGTCTTCCAGTTTATTCTTAACGTCATCTGCCGTTAAGTTGCTTCTTATAAGCCGCACCCCGCAATTTAGGTCGTAGCCCACAAATCCGGGGGCGATAACTCCCGATTCCGCGTCAAATGCGCCGACTCCCCCTATTGGCGCCCCGTAGCCCCAGTGGACGTCGGGCATGGCAAGGCTGTATTTGACTATACCGGGAAGTTTTGACACGTTTATTATCTGCTCGGGGGCTTTTTCGGAGACGGCTTTATTCAGAAGTTTTTCCGAGATGTAAATAATGCCGGGGACGCGCATCCCTTCCATTCTCGGGATAAGCCACTTGAAGTCATTAATCTTTTCTATGGATATCATTATTTCCTGAGGATTGGAGCATGTCCCATCCTGTTTCTATACTTTTTTTGCTTAGGGCGGCAAGTTCTTTTGAAGGGAGGATTTTATCGGCCGAGTAGTATAAGCCTGTTCTGGTAAAGGGGAAGAAATTAGCGTTTATTACGTATGCCAGCGCCCCTGCCGCTACCATGTTGGCGGTTTTTATACTGCCTTCTTTTTCCGCGGTTTCGCTGGCGGGTATCTCCGCTATTTTGTAGCCGGAAGAGCCGGGTTTTTTAATGAGTGAGGAGTTTAAAATCAGGTGAGCGTCTTTTTTGAGGTATCCCCTCAGCATTTTGAACGATTGTTCATTCATGAACACGCCTATGTCCGTTTCCGAACTGACGGGAGAAGAAATCTTGTCTGAAGAGGAAATTACTATCGTGCAGTATACGTATCCTCCGCGCATCTCGGCTCCGTATGAAGGCAGGCAGGAGACCTGCAGTTTCTGGTGCATCGCGGCATAAGAAATGACCTTTCCTAGCGTCAGTATGCCCTGTCCGCCCGAGCCGCCTGTGATTATTCTGACTTTTTCCATAATCCGCCTTTCATGTTTTTACGTCCACCACGCCTTTGGTTTTGCCTCAACTATAAGGATGTTTTTGAGGAAACTGACCGCTTTTCCCAGTCCTTCGTCAACGCTCATCAGACTGTCCTCGTGTTCTATGCTGAGCGTTCCGTCATAACCTGTCATTCTGAGCGCTGATACAAAATCATTCCAGAACTCATGGCTGTGCCCGTACCCTACGGTTCTAAAAATCCATGAGCGGTTAATCTCGTCAAGATACGTCTTTGTGTCAAGAACGCCGTTTACCGAAGTATTGCAAACGTCTATTTTTGTGTCCTTCGCATGTACGTGGTATACGGCGCCTTTTAGTTTTTTTAGGGCGGCAAGCGGGTCTATCCCCTGCCAGAAGAGGTGGCTCGGGTCAAAGTTGGCGCCTATCTCTTTCCCTGCGGCGTCCCTCAGCTTCAACAGAGTTTCGGGGTTATAGACAACAAATCCCGGATGCATCTCAAGGCATATCTGTTTCACGTTGTGGTTTTTTGCAAACCTGACTTCTTCCTTCCAGTACGGGATTGCCTTCTTTTCCCACTGCCACCTGACTATCTTTGAAAAATCATCGGGCCACGGGCATGTTACCCAGTTGGGGTATTTTGCCTTTTCATTGTCTCCCGGACAGCCGGAAAAGGTTATGATGCGCGGTATCCCGAGCTTTTCGGCAAGAAGAATAGTCTTTCTCTGGCAGTCTCTGTGCGCTTTCGCTATTGTGGAATCCGGATGCAGTGGATTGCCGTGGCAGGAGAGGGCGGATATTTCCAGACCCCTTTCCGCAACTGCATCTCTGAATTTCTTAAGCGCTGAATCGCTTTTGAGCAGTTTTTCGGGATTGCAGTGTGCGTTCCCGGGGTAGTTGCCCGTTCCTATCTCCACGGTATCAAGGCCCAGTCCCTTTGCCCTGTCCAGCGCCTGTTCAAAAGTCTGACTGCTGAAAAGCACAAGAAAAACACCCAGTTTCATATGCCCGTCTCCTTCTCCTCCGATATTCAAAAAGAGGATAGGTTTAAAACTTAGCACATTGTTTCTGCACTGTCAATGAAGCTGCAACCATAAACGCGGTAAGGCACTAAAATATCTGTAAAAACGGGAAGACATCCTGTATAATATCTTGGTATAGTCAGCAACTGATACCAAAAAAGGAGGTTTCCCGATGAGTAGATATAGAATACCACCGAGCAAGAAAATACGCAAGGAAATAAGGGCAATGGCAGAAGGTATTACAAGCGAAGGGAAGTTTGAAGGTAATCCGATAGAGAAGCTGATGGAAAAGGCAAAGTTGTTGATAGTGGAGGAACTTTTGGAGAAAGAAGTGGAAGAGTTTCTGGAGCGGCCATACTATCAACGCAAGAAGGCGGAGGGTGAACTTAAGGGCTACCGGAACGGATACGAACCGCGCAAGTTGAAGACAGCAGAGGGAGCATTAACTTGGAGGTTCCGCAGGTACGTGACAGCCAGGAACCGTTCCGTTCGCAGATACAGAAGTTTTTTAAGAATAATACGGATGTGCTTGAAAAACTGTCCACGGAGATGTATGCCAGAGGTTTAAGCACTCGGGGTATAGAGGATGCGCTGTATACGGCAACAGGTGACCGGCTGCTGTCCAAAAGCAGTGTCTCGCGGGTAACCGAGATACTGTGGAAAGAATACGAGTGGTTTATCAGCCGGGACTTGACCTTCCATAAATTCCTTTATTCAAAAGAAAATAGATGGTCGAACTTCGTTATAAATCCTTCTTAATTTATACTGTGAATGATACTACGAATTTTGTTCTAGGAATGTCCGTAACCAGCAACGATTTCCGCGGCAATACGAGACCATTCCCAAAGCCTTTGCGGCTGATAACATACAGTACTGATGTCTTTTAATATCACCTCTGTTATACAATCCCTGGTTTTTTTCAGGTTTTCTTCCAGGTTTTTCCTTACCAGTTCAGGTTTCCATATATTACTGGCGAGAAATGCCGGATTTGGTTTCATAGAGTAAACATAGTCCTGTCCAATTTCATCCGCCCCTTCTTCTGTATTCACCCATGGGCTCATTGAAATCTTGCGCAAGTTAGGTATCTGCCGCAGAATGCCGATTTTTTTGTGTAAAGGTTCGCAACAACCGTAATAGGTGAGTCCGAACTGGCCTAGGTACTTAAGTTCATATTGGAGTGCAAACTCATCATGCATTGCCGGAGACACTGCAGAGAATATCTGCGACATGGTGCGTCCCCACATATCCAGAGGACGTACATGCCTAGGATTGAAATCCTTCTGGGGCAGTTCATCAGTATACTGCAGACCCCCTCCGAGATAGGTATTATCGTTGTTTAGAGCGAGAAGGTTTAACTGTTCACATTGTTTCAGGTGTGAGAGATAAGCGTCTGTCATTCTGCTGATGACTTTATGTACATAATTTGGACGAACAGCCATATCGGTAAGTATCTCATTTACTCCGGTGAGCCGTACCAGTTCATCCCATGGCGCTACGGATGTGTACTTTACACCTTCTTTCCGCACAGGAAGGAGTCCGTCGAAAATATCGCTCAACAATTGAAAATTTCTTTCCGACTCTTCTTCGTTATGTCTCACTACAGGTTTTTTTATTTTTTCTAAGTTCTCTTCTGTCCTTATCTGAATGTTAAAATGACGGGAGACAATATCGCTACGCTCATCGGTTTTAGATGTAACAACATTTTCACTTAATCCTATACCTGTATCGCTAATGGCAAGAGGCGAGGCAACAAATCCTTCGATTACCATATCGCCCTGCATATGTCGCCACTGGTAAATCGTGCGACGCATCTTTATTTCTATTTCCTTTAAAAAGGAATTATGGCAGAGTGAAGTAAGTTCATTCTCATATTCCATTTCATGCCAAGGTATCTCAAAGATGAAAATGAGCGGACGGACACATTTCAATCCGTTCAACCGCTTCCAGAGTATCTTACGCTCTCCGTTTATGGAATCAGCGGCGATATCCCGGATTATTGTGCCTAGTTCTCGAAGTACTCTTCTATCATCTTTATTCGTCGCATTCCTTCTCATCTCTCCTCATGATATAACGCTTATTGTATTAGTTAACAAATAATGAATTTTTAGATTAGAATATTAATTTTTTAAGCTTGTAACTTTTTGAAAAAATGGATCAGGGTTAAGTATGTAATATGTATGTTCAACGATAAATTTAACTACATTTATAACATCTTTTTTTATCCAGTGTTCCTTTACGAAAAAAGCTCTGGCGGAGTCTCCGGCATACTGCTGGAGAGTGTACCCCCGTACAGGTATTTTATATGGTATAATCGAAAGTTCCCCGCCTTATAATTTATATTCTAAGAACTGCCCTTTCAAGATACATCACTTTTTCATCTGTTTTTTTGCCGTCTGGAAATTCCGGGCCGGCAAATTTTATGCGAGCACATATCTCATAAAAAGTTTTTGGGGCAGGTTGTTTTTCAAACCAGCCAGCCGGTTGCCCGGGCTACAAGTCTGCAATAGTCAACATAATTGGACCAAGAAACGTCAGGCGGTACGCCGTGGTCGCAGCTGGGGATGTATCCTCCATCCCGGATAACCGGCTCAATGTGACTCATTTCACGGATGATGTCCTGACCTCCCTTTGCAATTTTCCTCTTATCAACGCCGCCCTTGAAAGCTATATTTTTCCCGAACTTCTTTCTGAATTCGACCACGTCGTTCCCCGCGGCAACTTCCATCGGGAGGCAGATATTTACACCGGCTTCTATCCAAAACGGTATCAGTCCGCCCACATAACCATCCGAATCTATGGCATAAACGGGAACTCCTGCGGAATGGATGTATTCACCCCATTTTGTCCAGACAGGCAGTAAAAATTCACGTATCATTTCCGGGGAAACCATTGCCTGCCCTTTAAATGCCATGTCTTCGGAAATGTAGAACTGATCGGGAATACAGTATTGGAAAGCCCTTTCCAAAAGGCGAAGAACATAATTCTGCCAGAACTTAAGCATTTCCTTTATCAGGCCGGGGTTGTCATAAAACATCATGCTCAATTTCTCAAAACCCAACCATTCACGGAGTTGCCAGTAGGGACCGCCAAAAGTGAAAGAAATATAATGCTCCCTTTTTTCGAGTCTCCTGCCAAGAACGGACGCATCTTCAGGGAGACGTTCGGGCAGTTCCGGATCATACCGTTTTTTCATATCTTCCCAATCTGTACGGGTTTCAACGGGACATTTTATCCAGCGTCTTGTAACAAAATCCATACCCCAGCGCAGATACTCTATGGGATATTCATTTCCTATCTCGCAGATATTGCCCTGCCAATCCTGGACTATCTTAGAATTGAATTTTTGTTCAAGAATTTTTTCTTCAAACTGTGGTATCATACTTGCCTCAATATAAAACTCTTCCCCCCCTCTTGGCAATTGCTCTTTGCCGCCGGCCATCTGATAGACGTATTCAATTGCTTCCCCCGCCGATACAATATTTGCGGGGAGTCCTTCGGAATGCCATCTTTTCAGAGTGGATATCCGTCCCCTCCCGGGAGTAAATGGTATTCTTTCGGGTTTTCCGAAAAGTATCGTCTCCAAATACATCCGGCGTTCATTCATTCAATACATCCCTTTCTGTGTTTTTCTAAAAACCTCGCATTGAACTATAAAAACAGTTTTCTCTGTAAACTATTAATCGATATCTTCTATTTGATTTTCAAAAAGAGCTGTTTGTACGCAAAATTCATACTTTCTCTTCACCTTTTACTTCGATATAACTTCCGTATCAAATAAAAATCCGCAAAAATTTCCTGATTTTTCTTTATCCACTTATTATGTTTTCCTTCACTTCATAGGAAAGAGCCACAAGTTATGTGTCAACACAATTACACTGAAGATGTTTCCGAAAGTAATCTTTTAATCGTTTTATAAATCATAAGCATCATCTGTTTTTAAATTCATATGATATATCTCTTCAGTTTTATACGAGACTCGTTCCGTCAGAAGAAAAATTTATACCCATTAATTTTGCTATGGTAGGGGAAAAATCTATTATTTCTCCATAGGAAATGCTTTTCTTCCTTAAATCCTGAGGCAGGGCGCCGCCGTTGATCATAAAAGTGGTTCTCCGACAACAGTTACTTTTCTTATTTGTAACAGTGTTATTTTTAAAATCCCATTGACGGCAATCATAAGGGGGCTGGTGATTGCTGCAATAGTTGGAAAGACTTTTTTCAGGGATGCCTCTGCTTCTTCCTTCCTCCACCGCCGTCTCGCATCCGTAATGACAGCCGTGATCGGATGCAATAAATAACAAGGTTTCATTCCACCAGCCGCTTTCTTTAAGCAATTCTATTATCATCCATAAGATTTTATCAAGATACAGGAGTGAATGATGCTTATCTTCCGTATAAAATACATCTTTTTTATATACCGGGCAGTTGCCTGTTAAGTCATATTGGGCAAGATAAAGGAGAGTCATCTTCCAATCAGGATTTTCTGTCATCCACTTAAAACAGTATTGCGTCGTCAGAAAATCAGAAAAATAACCCCCAAAACCGTATGTGGCGTCTGGAGCTTTCCACCATCCGCTTTGCATCCATGCATCAGAACCGAAACTTGCCACTTTACCTGCGGGATACTGTTCCTTGCAGGCATTGAGTATTGTTTTCCTGTCCATCCCTTCGGTTAGTTGGCAAAAGGAACCATTCATTGCTTCAGCCTTTACCTTATATGTACCGGAGGCCAAGTATTTTTGTCCGTAAGGGGTATTGCAATTGCCATTGTTCCATGAATATACAAAAACTCCCTGTTCAATACATTCCCTAAAAGCGGGCAATTTACCTGCTTTAACATAACCCATAACATTTGGAGGTTGTAATCCGGTGGAAGGTACGACTATACTCTTGTCCCAGTGACCTGCCAGCATGTCGAACACAACGATCAACGCTTTTTTTTTCATAGAAAATTTCAATAAGGAAAAAATTAACCTTTATGTTGATTTAATATAGTTCAATATATTTCGACTTTTTCGCACTGAAATAAGAATTTCAAAATTTTCCTGTCAAATTCCTGCTATATCTGAACACTTAGCCTACACAAGAGTAATCACCGTATCAAGCATATTCCATGTCTCTGAAGGAGATAAAGTCAGATGCACACCGGAGTTGTCCTGGAGAAACAAGACAGGTTTGCCGGTTGCGTACAGTTTTGCCTGCGAGAACTTCCTGCCGTCTGCCGGTACGGGGAGGTTTAAAGTCCTTACAGCTGGCGGCCGCAGCACATGGACATAGGTCTCTTTCCCATTTTTAGATTGAGTGGCGACATTCAGCATCCAACGGTCTCCGTCGTTAAGACTGTACGTACCTGCCGGGGTGGTAAAGGATTGGCTGGGTTTTGTGCCTAGTATTGTGGGAAGAACCGGTTTGATATAACTGCCCAGTTTACTGTAGAACTCGCGCACGCCCGGTTCCCATTTCCCTCCCGGATACGGACCGGCAGACCATGCAACGCCGCCGCCGATATGACCTTCCACAGATGCCTGCATTACGGTATACTGAAACGCCATCTCCGGTGAGAACCATGCATAACCACAGTCAGCCCAGTACTGAAGGGATATGGTCTGGGTCACCCGGCATTTATGCCCCTGTGCATAGGGCCAGCGGACGCTTTCGCTGCTGCCGTAGTCAGCCCATTTACCAACTCCACAGTCCCCGTTCATTATGATTTCAGGGTTTTTGTCAATCCGGCGGAATTTCTCCATAAGCTTTACCATGTCTTCTTGGGTCATGGCACCGCCGGGCCGGCCCACCCCGTCAACCCAGTATCCGGCTATCTCGCCTTTATATCGGTTGGCAAGTTCTTCAAATACCGCAGTGATAAACTCATTCCACCGTGAGTAGGGCGGTCCCTCGTTCCAACCCACCTTATCCTGGTCCTCTTTACAAAAATCATGGCCGTCGTTCGGATGGACGTAGAGGTAAAGTTTAATGCCAGTGTCTTTCAGGGCATTGATGAGGTCTCTTATAACATCTCTCCTGGAACAGTGGCCCGGCAGCATCCGTTTCATCGTTTCGCTGGGATAAAGCACGTTCATATTGGCATGCCAAGCGGTGAACTCCATATATTCGGCACACATGCTCTTGGCTACATCAACCAAGTCTTTCACGTCGAGACCATCAGCCAGTTCATCCAGACTTGCAATTGCACTGCCGTTTGCCCGTCTTCCGAGAATAACGTTGCTTTTATAACAGGGCTTACCGGCATATACACACGTTACCATCATCCCAAGTCTCAAGTCCTTGTAACTTTCCGACATTGCCTCTCTCCTTTGCCCTACGGGCGCAGCCGCCCCGCACAGGCAAGAACGCTGTTTAGTTCCCCCTTTTTGTTACGTAAAAGCTCCCCTCCGTTGTTATTTTAGTTGCCACATCAGTCACCACAATTTTCCACTCTCCTGACGGGTCGTTTAATGCAAGGGTGAAAGAACCCTCCCCGATTCCCTCCGGCAGAGAAAGATTCTGGCAGTATTCTTTGTAGGTTCTTCCTTCCGGAGTAAAAACATCCACCCTGACTACCTGCGGGATAATGACCCCCGGGGAGGTTATGGTACGTATAGAGTACTTGATTTCCGTTCCCGGAATGTAGTCCTTTTTTATTTTCTCCAGGACAAGGGTCTGCACCTTACAAGGCAGGAGAGCATAAAGTTTCGGCACCGCGGATTCAATTGTGGTATCTATGTTCTTTGTGTAGCCCAGGTAATTTTTCTCAAGCACCGAATAGACGTGGAAAGTTTCAGGTAGCGTGATGGTTACCGGTCTGCCAGCATCTTCATCTTTATCCTGGATATATTCCCGTCCCTGCAGGATACCCAGGTAGGTTGCCTTTCCGTTCTTAAACTCCACCACCTCGCAGCCGTTAAGTTTGCCCTGGTCCTTGGGAGTAATCCGGAAACGTGGTTCAATGCCCGCATTAGCCAGAACTGCACGCACTTCCTTGCGGTATGCTAAACCCGCATTCGTATCCCGTACAGACAAATATTTCCATAGAGGATTGCTTGCAGTAGCTACGGTAATTCCGGAAAGCATATTTATAGCGGCCTCTGTCCCGTGTTCGTTCATGATGCCTGCCGGGCCATCGGCGAAAATGACTCCGCCTTTGGCGACAAACTCCCTCATTGCTTTTGCCTCGCCTTCCCAGATGGCACGTGAGTAAGGCAATATCAGGAACTTGTAGTTGGATAATTTGCCATCGGCCATCTGCTCTTTTGATACGTAGTCGTACTGTAATCCCATGTCCTCCAGTAGGGTACAGAACGCACGGGAAGATTCCTTACGCTCCTTACCTTCTAGGATGGTTTCCACATGATTGTTAACCGGTGAGTAGTGGATGGCAATGCCGTTGTTTTCTCTCCGGCATTCAAGAAGCATCTTGCCGATGCCGCCCTTGATCTCATGGATGGTACTGGTGATGTTTTCACCCCAGGGGGTAATCCTCATGTCTGTAGAATACCAGCCCCACCAGTCAGTGTTTCTGGACGCCCAAAAGGTAGTACCGTTCATACCATTGAAGAGGCCGAACCATGGCACATAGCGGTCGGTTTTTTGCGCGTGGTAGTAATCTTTGAAGTAGCCGCCGGGAGCGTCTTCAAATGGGTTTGTAAAAGTCCACAAGACGCTGCCTGGAGCGGCAAATGACCTAAGGAATTCGATTTGCGGATAGAATTGGTTATGGAAGTAACAGCCCCATATCTTACCCTGGGGGATGACCTGTCCGAAATCATAACCGTTGAAACTATCTTCACCGTTCGCTGTCAACATAGAGTGCATACCTTCTGCTCCAACCCGCGGGTTGGGGTCACCCTTGCCGATGGCATTTGTGGCGAACCGGAACGTGTCCGCCCACATGGCTTCCATAGCCAGACGCAGGTCTATCCATGGCGCAAATTTGCCATAGTTCCTTGCCTCCTTCAGTGTCATGGGTATCACCTGGTCCCATGAGTTGTAATCTTTACCCCACTCGGTGTTAAGCTTCCCGATATCCCCGTATTGGGATTTCAGGTACTGGCGGATAAAGACAAGCCCTGACGGCGAGAAGTCAAAATCCTGTCCGAGAACGGAGACGGCGATTTCATCTCCGAGTGAATACGCCACGATTGGAAAATCATGACCCACCGTTCCTTTCATGAACAGTTCGTTGTAAAGGCCCTCGCGGAATTTCTCGCCTCTCAATGGACGACCGCGTACAGTATCCGTGAGATTTTTGCTGCCGGCCATTCCATTGCTAATCTGACCGCTCGTAAACACCATTGCTGTCAGGTTATGTCTTGCAGCGTTAAGCAACATCTCCCTGAACTGGTCCGGTGGGCTTTCAAACAGGGTAGAATACAGATAGGCAGCGTCAATACCCCGATTATACATATCTTCGAGCATGTATGTTTCAATAAAATTGTTGCCTTCTTTGCCTCCCCACGAATAGAAACGGAATTCATCGGAGGGATTAAACTCTTTCTTCACCACAAATTCGCATCTTCCATGGCTGATTGCTTTCCCGTTTTCATCCGGCAGGTCAACTGCGATATTGTGGACGATGGCAATCGTTCCTTTGAGCGAGAAACTGAAAGAAACGCTGTTTTGATTGGAACCGTTTACTTTTTTTTCATCCAGCAGGCGGCCCAGGGAATCCTGCAGTTGAATACTAATCTTCATGTCCGGCGTTAGAGTTTGGTCTGTAGTAACCATTCCTTCCACCTGTTCTCCGGGACCGTAGGAGAACCTGTCCGTCGTCACTGATAGAATATTGACTTCGGAAGTGGTGTCAAATGAAGTGCTGCCCCAGTTGAGCACTTTTCCCTGGGCGTCCCTGAGCCAGAGGTCTACGAAATGTCTGCCGGATTTAAGCGGGGGTATCTGCCGGGTGAATGAGGTCTCCCCCTGAGTTATCTGCAGCGGACGCGCTTCCTTATATTCAATCATGCCGTCAATATCGCGGATAGCAATTTCCACAGATGTATTCTTGATATCTACCGGACTTTTCAATATCACAGAAACCTCCCTTTCCATAGCAGAAAACTTGGAAATGGAGAGGTTGCTTTCTTTCTGGCCGGCCCAGAGCACTAACTTAGCAAGCCACCCATGGTAGTAATCGTAGTAGAGCGGTTTTGACCCCGGGTCGTAAGAGGTCTCAGGGGTAAAAGGAAGGTTCTTTCCACTGAAATACTTCTGTTCAACCTTAAAGAATTTCAGGTCTTCATTGTAGTAGTTCACGACCGCCACCCGGCCCTTGCCGTACGAGTAGCACTTGAGCCAATTGTCGCCCTTTGATTCTCCGCCCAGCGCGGGTAATGCTTCAAAAGACACTTCTGCAAGTACAAACTTCGGTATCGGCAAAACACTCTGCATTGCCGGAGCCAGCCATTCAATGTTTATAGGTCTAATCACAACCAACCCGGTTCCATCCGCCACCTTCTTAAGCAATGCATCCTTCAACACTTCCGCCATCATTGACAGGTCATACTTGCCGACCATGATAACATCCAGCGGCTGTTCTATCTTCTGGAAGAAGGTACTGGCGAAGTAGACCAGCCCGCGGTCCGGCGGGTTGTAATAAAGCCTATCCATTACATCCTTCGCACCGTAACTCAATCCTTCAATATTCTTCTGCCATGTTAAAAAATCCATATCCAGCCGCTGTGCCAGTTCTACAACTTCGCGGTGCGGGGGTATGGCAAGGATTTTCAGTCTTCCTCCTGCCCATGGCAAAGCCCAGGAGATGTGGGGGGTGACCACATCACTGGTTAGGTGGAGATAGGGAGTTTCGCCTTTCTTCAGTTCGGTGTTATCCTCTTGACTTCCGGTAAAACTGAACTCCTTGAGACTTAAATCATCCACCCAGAATTTGCCGGAAGACTCCCAGATGTAGGCGGTGACCAAAGCCCCTTTGTTACCCTCCTTAGTTTCAAATTCAAACCGATACTCTTTCCACTCATCGGAGTACTTTTCTACCGGAAATTGAATGTTCTTTCGCTCACCATCCGCTCCGTATTCTTCCACTTTCACCCCGGCATTCTTAGGCTTGCCCTGTGCCTTTGCCCAGAAGGTCATTACATAGGTGGTCTTGGGTTTCATTCCCACACGGGTGGACCAACCACCGATACCCTTGTAACCGTCCGGGATGTCTATCAGGATGGAATGTTTCCCCGAATGTGAGTCGGAAGAAACAACACTGTAGGAGTCTTTGCCGTGCTGTTCTATGGGACTATCATCAACTGACAGGTGGTCTTCTGTAAAACGCTTCCACCCGACGGGATTGTCTGAGATATCCAATTCCTCGAATCCTCCGTTCTGAATTAAATTCATACCAGAGATATCAGTTCCAGTAGTCATTAACCGAACATCTGGAACCCGGAAATACTCCAACTGGATTATTGCATTCTCTTCGGTCAAAGCAGTGTCCGCTATGTAGATTGGCTGGAAACGAAGATTTTTGACAGTACCCTTCCAATACTGATTTTCCGACATATCCACTTCGTAGTCATGCCATTCACCATCCTTGAATGGTGCGAAGGAAACCAGCTTTTTGTCGTCCCAAGTGGGTGCCGAATCGGAGATGAAGAGGATGACCCCACCGGATACCAGTCCTTTTGCCACTTTCATGCGGAAATTAACAACCGGCTGGTTAGCCGTATTTATCTTTGTCTCCGGCGAAAGAAGTACAGGACAACCTCTGGCTGCCCGAATCGTCCATACGCCGTTGGAAATGCTGGTTTCCGCAACGTTCCAGAATGTCCACCCATCCGCACCGCCCGGCTCACTAAAGTCCCAATTTACCTCCGCTGTCGTCATGCGACCCGCCACGGAAAGAAAGCATATTAATCCAACCAAATATAATTTTTTGAAAAGCATCCTGTCCCCTTTGAATAACTCCTTCAATTTCAAAACACTGCTTTTTCCCCCATTGTCCTGTTAGATTCCAATATTACTAACGTTACTTACAACACAATATACTTTCAAAGACCGTTTGAGGGAAATTTCATATCATCTTCTATTGTTTGTTGAATCCCCACCAGAATATGTTGGTCTGCAAAGTTGGAATAGATGACGGATCTCTCCACTCAACGTGGCCATCGCAGAAGAGGCAGTTTGACCCTCCGTTGTGTCTCGTGAGGTCAATTACTCCATATCCTCCGCTGCTGGACACATAGTTAATACGCTGGCTGGGATAACCGTAAGGATTACTGGCTGGGGGTGGCCAAGTTCGTACAGAGTCTGCAACCAGAACTGTTTTAGATGCGCTCCTTATTCTAACAGCTGGCACCCTGCCGGCGTAATACGTTGCTTCAAACGTGTAATTCATACCGTAAGTGTAATCATACCTGGTGGACTTAACCGAGGGACATTTCCAGATTACGTTACGGAATCTATCTTTGTCATAAGGCAACGTCCCCCCCGCATAAGGTGCAAGCAGGACCATCCAGCTATCAAATCCAGTGGGGATGGACTGGGGCCAGTACTGCTCATTGTCCTGGGCATACATCTCAAAAGCAACCCCAATCTGTTTCAGATTATTCATGCACTTTGCAGTCCTTGCACGCTCTCTTGCCTTGGATAGTGCAGGTAGCAACATAGCGGCAAGAATGGCTATTATCGCTACCACTACCAACAACTCTATAAGCGTGAACCCTTTATTTCTCATTCTCATTTTCATCGCCTCCTTTTTCCCTTGTTCTTTTGATTCAGAAGCATTATTTCGCTTCCTTCTATCGCTTACCCTTAATACTTCTGTGTTTTCATCACCCCCTTTAAGATCCATAAAATTTACTTTTTCCTTAGAGAAGCTGTTGTTTTTCTGATTATAAATTTAGGCTTGACCAGAACATTCTTGTGTTTTCCTCTTTTATTAATTAGATCCATAAGCAAAAAAACCGACTTTCTCCCAATTTCCAATAGCCGGGTGTCTATTGTAGTCAATCCGGGGTTAGATAAACCACTTTCGGGTATGTTATCAAAACCTACGATTGACAATTGCTCCGGAACTTTGATACGGTTGTTCCGGCAATAGTCGAGAATATGCAACGCCCGGCTGTCATTGGAGGCAAAAATTGCTGTGGGAGGATCCTTTAACGCCATCAGTTGTTTCATCGCCAACCAGTCTTTTTCCGGATTAATACCATCTGTTTCTTTTACCAGTTTCATGTCCAATTTGATTTTCTTGTTTCTTAATTCTTTAAGGTAACCTTCAAAACGTGGAATCATCCATGGTGCTGCCAGCTGCCCTGCAAAAAGGCCGATTCGTCTGTGCCCCAGAGAAAAAAGGTGTTTCATTGCCATGGAAACGCCCTTTTTATAATCAATGCCAACGCTGCTGGCATTTTCCTTCGGCTCATATGAATGAACTACTACGTAAGTTCCTTTATTATATGAAATAGGTACATTTACTAACGCTTCCTCAAAAATAATGTTGAAAGAACTTTTTCTGTTGTTTAAAAAAGAGGGTTTGGTGATAATTGCCAGTTTAGAATGAGTTTCCTGAACCACTTCTTTAATTCCCCCGAAAATTTGAAGTTTAATATAATCTTTTGGAACATCTGTATCAGTATCAATAAAGAGGTTTATTTGTAAAGTATAAGAGTCTTTGAAAACAAAGGTGCCTTTACACGGATACTTTCTGACCAAATTAGCTTCTTGCAGTTCAGAAGTGACACGCTTTGCCGTAATCATGCTTACCTGATGTTTCTTGCAGATCTCTTTCAGTGAGTAAAAATGCTCTCCGCCGTTAAAATTACCTGTTTCCAATTCATTGCTCAGCTCGACAAATATTTCCTTCCACCGCGGACATTTGTTTTGAGTTGCTTTCAGGTTTACATTCTCCATTTCTGCATTATACTATAGCATATAAAATTTGTCAAGTTTAAATTTTATAATAAGTTTCTCAATTCTTCATATTTACATGCATGACAATCCATAACAAACTTTCAGGTTTACATTCTCCATTTTTGCGTTATACTATAGCATATGTTTTTTGCCAAGTATTATTTGCAGTTATATAAAGATAGATGTTTCAATATACCTATAAAATTTTATTCTTGCAGAAACCTAGGAAAATAAGTGTTTGAATATCGTCTGGATTATCCAATAGCAGTTAATTCTCAAAAAAGGTTATATTTTCTCACAATTTCACGGCTTTCTTCAGTCGTATTTTATGAAGCACCAAAAATTGGAGTTGAAAATATAGTGGACATGTTCGGCATTTTTTGAACTTTATTTTTATATTATTCGTGAAAGACGGGTATCAATCACCAGCATGATTTTATTGCTTACGGGATAAAGAATCAAAAAAAATATCAACGGAGATGAAATTCAACTTATCATGTGTCATCAAGCAGGGTATAATACCCTACACTATCAGTGCCCATTAGATGGTGTGTTTAAGGCGCCCATTGACGATAGTCTGTATGAATCGTCAAAAACAACCCGACATATATTATAACGGTTTTTCCACCATTTACAATACTATTCTAATTTTAAAATTGGTGGGAATTCTGGTATAATAAATGGCTATGCTTTCATATAACTTTTTCCTTTCAAAAAAATTTGCGGGACAGAAAAGGCGTGCGGACAGCTTTCTCTGGTTCATAAGCATGTTTTCGACCGCCGGCATTGCCATAGGAGTGGTTGCCCTGATGCTGGTAATAGGCGTCATGAACGGTTTTTCAAAGGAGTTAAAGAGGAAAATAATAGGTGCGTATCCGATTATCACCATTGAAGGGAAACCGTTTATACGGAATTACAGGCAGGTTATGGATGATGTATCTGCCGGCGTCGGCGAGGTCAAGGGGATCTCTCCGTACATAACCACGCAGGTGATATATAAGTCTAATAAATACATGCTCGGCGGCATACTTAAGGCGGTTGATCCTAATTCCGAAGATGAGGTGACCAACATAGCAAAATTTCTCAACGAGGGGGAGTTTAAAGGACTGGATGCAGGGATAATACTCGGCAGTGAGCTTGCGCAAGAGCTTGAAGTCGGTTTGGGCGACGATATCTCTATAATTACCGGCGCGTTTTCCATGGGCAGGCAGGTTAAGGTTGCCGGCATAGTTGAATACGGGGTTTATGCTTTTGATTCTTCAATGGGATTTGTATCCCTCAACAGCGGCATATTCGGCCAGGTAAGCATGGTTCAGGGGATAGGCATAAGGATAGACGACATCTACGCTTCGGAAAGGGTTGCCGCAAAAATAAAAGAGGTGGTTGACGAAAAATACACTGTTTACACATGGGTGCAGAAAAACAAGATTCTTTTTGCCGCGCTTGCACTGGAAAGGAAAGCCATGGCGGTAATACTCGGGCTGATAGTTCTCGTGGCGTCTTTCAACATATCCTCGACGCTTATGATAACGGTTTACAGGAAGGTACGGGAGATAGGAATCCTAAGGGCTCTTGGGCTTTCTTCAAGAGAAATAGAAAAGATATTCATTTACCAGGGATTGATTCTGGGAGCAAAAGGACTCGTGTCCGGACTTGTCGCGGGAGGAATACTCGCATGGCTTTTGAAAAGATACCAGTTTATAAAACTTCCAGAGTTCGTATATGACCTGTCCCGGCTGCCGATAGAGATTTCTCTGCCGGACATTTTATGGATAACGGTGTCGGTAATTGCCATTGTGACTTTTGCAAGCGTATATCCCGCTAAGCGGGCGGCGGGGTTGAATCCTAACAGGGCTATAAGAAATGAGTAAATTATTGACGGGCGTTAATCTTACGAAGGAATATCCGGGCGGGGTTACGGCGCTTAAGAATGTTGATGTGGAAATAGAAAAAGGGGAGATACTGGTGTTGCTGGGCCCTTCCGGTTCGGGTAAAACCACGCTTATAAACCTGCTGGGGCTTCTTGACAAGCCAACCAAAGGAGGCGTTTATCTTGACGGCAGGGAAATAACCTCCTTAGGCGAGCGGGAAACGTGCGGCATAATGAACAGGACTTTCGGGTTCATATTCCAGTTTTTTTACCTTATCCCGGAACTTACCGTCGTTGAAAACGTAATGCTGCCTTTGTGGATAAAAGAAAAAAGCCGCCTGAAGCTCAAGGCTTATTATGAAGAGGCCGAAAGCCTGCTTGCGGAGTTCACCCTTGTAAAAAAGATAAACTCCTATCCCTCGCAGCTTTCCGGCGGCGAATTGCAGAGGGTTGCCATATGCAGGAGTCTCATATGCGGGCCGTCAGTGATATTCGCGGACGAGCCTACCGGGAGCATAGACAAAAAATCTTCGGAGATTTTTTACGATATAGTCGGAACGCTTAATGAAAAGAGGGAAGTTACCTTTATCATAGGCACTCACAACGACAAGTTTTTACAATTTGCCACAAAAGTAGTATATTTAAATGAGGGAGAGGTTGAAAAAACGGAACAAATAAGAGTAAAGGAGCTGCAATAATGGGGTTGCTTATATATCTGAACGGCAAGCTGGTTCCCGAGAAAGAGGCGAAAGTGTCGATATTTGACCACGGTCTTCTGTACGGTGACGGGGTTTTTGAAGGCATAAGGGGTTACAACGGCAGGATATGGAAGCTGGATGAGCATCTTTCACGGCTTTATAATTCGGCAAAAGCCATAATGCTTGAAGTTCCGCTCAATTTTTATGATTTGAAAAACGCAATTGTTCAGACTGTAAGGGCAAACAAGTTGAAAGACAGCTATATAAGGGTTGTTGTAACCAGGGGGGCAGGGGACCTGGGGCTTGACCCGAGTAAGTGCAGGGTGCCTACGCTTTTTATAATAGCCGGTACCATACAGCTTTATCCCGAGGTGCTGTATGAAAAAGGGCTTGATGTGGTTACGGTAGGCACAAAAAGGAATCTGACTGAATCCGTCAGTCCTTCCATAAAATCGCTCAACTATCTGAATAATATTCTCGCCAAGATAGAAGCGAACAATGCCGGGGCGGCGGAAGGGCTCATGTTAAACCATCTGGGATACGTTAGCGAATGCACCGGCGAGAACATTTTTACGGTCAGAAACAACTCTTTGTATACGCCGCCCGTATATGCCGGGGTGCTTGAAGGCGTGACAAGAAATATCGTCAAGGAAATTGCCGCCGGCATAGGGCTTAAGGTCGTGGAAAAAAACATGACGAGGCATGACATATTTACGGCGGATGAGTGTTTCCTCACGGGAACAGCGGCGGAGATAGTCCCCGTTGTCTCTCTCGATAAGAGGATTATAGGAACGGGCAAGCCGGGAGAAACTACCAAAAGGATAAGAAAGGAATTCTCTTTTCTGACCAGGGAGGAAGGGGTTCCGGTTTACGAATGACGGCCGGGAACGGCCGTTAGGCATACGCTCTGCAGATATCTGCGAGGTTAAGCGGATATTCGGGAGGTTTTATGTTTGAGAGATTCACGGAAAGATTAAAGGTCCTTCTCGATTTTGCCAGGAAAGAAGCCATCAGGTTCGGGCATAACAGGATTGAACCTGAACATATTCTTCTTGCAATGATAGAGGATGCCCAGGGAGTGGGGTTTACGATTCTGCATCAGATGGGCATTGAGTTCCAGAAGATGAAGCATGAAATAGAAAGAAGCATGAAGATAGGGGTCCCTGTTTATGTCGGTGAACTGCCCCTTAGCATCCAGTCGAAGAAGGTTCTTGAGCTTGCCATAAAAGAAGCTCAGTTTTATACCCACAGCTATGTCGGGACGGAACACGTTTTGCTGGGCATAATTGCAGCCGAAGAGACGCTTCCTTCAAAGATACTGCGGAGCAACGGCATTACTCTTAAAAATGCGCGCGAGGTTTTTGAAGACTTCGTTTTGAATAATAACGAGCACAAATGGGGAGGATATGAAAAATCTTATCCCTCCCAGCAATACCAGAAAAACAAGGCGACGGCTCTGCAGACTTTCGGCAGAGACCTGACCAGGCTTGCAAAGGAAGGCAAGCTGGATCCGGTGATAGGCAGGGATAAGGAAATAGAGCGGTTGACGCAGATTTTGTGCAGGAGGAAGAAAAACAACCCTGTTTTGCTCGGGGAGCCCGGGGTGGGCAAAACGGCGATTGTTGAAGGGCTTGCACAGAAGATTGTTTCGGGCGGCTCCCCCGAGATTCTGAAAGAAAAAAAGCTTATAATGATAGACCTTCCCTCAATGGTTGCGGGCACAAAATACAGAGGCGAGTTTGAACAGAGGGTCAAGATAGTGATTGACGAGATAAAAAGCTCCCGCAACATAATAATCTTTATTGATGAAATACATACCCTTGTGGGAGCAGGCGGAGCCGAAGGAGCGATAGACGCCTCAAATATACTGAAGCCTTCCCTTTCGCGGGGGGAGTTGCAGTGCATAGGGGCAACGACTCTTGACGAATACAGAAAGTATATTGAGAAAGACGGAGCTCTTGAAAGAAGGTTCCAGCCGGTAATGGTAAATCCCGCCACCGTTGAGGAAACCATTGAGATTTTGAAAGGGCTGAAAGAGAAATATGAGATGCATCACAATCTTAAAATTTCAGACGGCGCCGTTGAGGCGGCGGCGGTGCTGAGCGAGAGATATATATCGGGAAGGTTTCTGCCTGACAAGGCAATCGATTTGATTGACGAGGCTGCGAGCCGGCTCAGGCTGAAGCTCTACAATCCGCCTGAAGACATAGAGAAATTCAACCGAAAGATTGAAGAGGTTGTCAGAGAGAGGGAAAATGCGGGAAAGAGGCAGGAGTACGAAACAGCCGCCGCTTTGAGGGACAAGGAAAGAGAACTGAAAAATAAGCTGGATTACCTGAGGGAGAACTGGAGCAAGCTTATCCCCGAGGAAAAAAGGATTATAACCGAAGAGAATGTTGCGGAGGTTGTTTCGCAGTGGACGGGTATTCCCGCGGTCCAGCTCTGCAAAGAGGAAAAAGAACGCCTTCTTGAAATGGAAAAAGAGGTTCACAAAATTGTTGTGGGGCAGGATGAGGCTATTTCAGCCGTCAGCAGGGCGATAAGAAGGTCGAGGGCGGGACTTCACGACAGGCGCAGGCCGATAGGAAGTTTTCTTTTCCTCGGCCCTACCGGCGTGGGGAAAACTCTGCTTGCCAGGGCGCTCGCAAAATTTCTATTCGGAGACGAAAAGGCTCTGCTGCAGATAGACATGTCTGAATACATGGAGAAGTTTTCCATAAGCAGGCTTATAGGCGCCCCTCCGGGCTATGTCGGCTACGAGGAGGGAGGACAGATTACCGAGAGGGTGAGAAGAAGGCCTTACAGCGTTATACTCCTTGACGAAATTGAGAAAGCGCATCCCGATATTTTCAACCTGCTCCTCCAGGTTCTGGAAGACGGAAACCTGACGGACAGTTTCGGCAGGAGCGTGAGCTTCCAGAATACCGTGCTTATTCTAACTTCAAACATAGGGAACCAGATTTTCAAAAATCAGGCCGTCATGGGATTCCGGCAGGAAGGAAAAGAAGATGTTCAGGACGGCCTTAAAGACAGGATAATGGAGCAGGTTAAACATACATTCAGGCCGGAGTTCCTTAACAGGCTGGATGAAACAATAGTATTCCATCCTCTGGAAAGAAAGCATCTCTTTGAAATTGCCGAACTGGAGATTTCTTCCGTGAAGGAGAGGATGAAGGGACAGCATATTTCCGTTGTTGTTTCGGATAAGGCTAAGAGCTTTCTCATAGACAAAGGCACGAGTTACGAATTCGGAGCCAGGCCGCTGAAAAGGACCATATCAAAATACATGGAAGACCCGCTTTCCGAAGAAATGCTGAAGGAATTATATCCCAAAAATTCGACGGTTCTTGTTGATTACCGCGGAAAAAATAAACTTACCTTCAGGCTTGTGAAGAAAGGAGACAACCTTGAAAAAAATAAAAATTCTGCTGTTGTGCCTCTTGCTTAATCCGCTTACTCTGCTTTTTGCTCAGAACAGGATTAATTCCGTTGAAATATCCGGCAACAGAAACGTTAGCAAAGAGCGGATATTGATGCTTATGAAAATGAAGCCGGGCGTGGAGTTCAATGAAGAGGTTTTAATAGAAGACATAAGGAAGATAGGCGAAACCGGGTTCTTTTTCAGCATAGGATACGAAAAAGAGGAAACTGAAGCAGGGGTTGACATAAAGCTTAAAGTTGTTGAAAATCCCGTAATAAGGGAAATAAGGTTTACGGGCAACAAGGCATTTAAATCGGCAAAACTTCTGGAATTTCTCGGCGTGAAAAAAGGGGATATTCTGAATGAAGTCAAGATTGCCGGGGGGATTGAAGAGATAAAGGCAAAATACAGAGAGAAAAGGTTTCATCTTGCGGATGTCAGGTATGAAATGGAGGATAAGGAAGGGGATGTCATTCTTAAGATAACGGTAATGGAGGAAGGCAGGGCATATGTTTCGTCAATAAATTTTGAAGGAAACAAGGCTTTTTCCGCTTACAGCCTGCGTAAACTTATGAAGGTAAAGCAAAGGAAGATGCCCTTTATAAAAGGTACTTTTAAAGAAGACCTTTTTGAAAAGGACGTTGAAAACATAATAAATTTCTACAAAGACCATGGTTTTCTTGACGTGAAGGCGGAGAAGAAGGTAACTCAGGACGGGAAAGGCAGGACGCTTGTCCTGCACATACTTATTGAAGAAGGCACGCAATATTACCTTGGGGACATAAATTTCAGGGGCAATCTCATTGTTGACGAAAAAGAACTGCGGGATACGCTGGCGCTGAAGAGAAAAGGAGAGCTTTTCAGCAGGAAGAAAGCGGATGCGAACATCAGGGATTTGTCGGTTTTCTACATGAACAAGGGATATCTTAAAATCAAAATTAACGAGATTCCCGTGGCGGCGGAAAAGCCTGGCGTTGTGAACGTAACGTATTTCATTGAACCCGATGAAATATTCTATGCCGGGGAAATTATCGTGAGGGGCAATGTTAAGACAAAGGATAAGGTTATAAGGCGCGAAGTGAGGGTTGAGCCGGGAGATAAGATTACCTCGGATAAAGTCCGCAGAAGTTACAGCAGGCTTTTTGACCTGAATTATTTTGAAAAGATAAACATTTACCCTGAATTTACCGATAGGCCGGGTATTGCCAACGTAGTGGTTGACGTTGAAGAGAAAGAGAGAACGGGGCTTTTTGTCATAGGCGGCGGCTACAGCAGCGTTGATGATATAGTGGGCATGATAAGCGTAGAGCAGAGCAATTTTGACATAGCGAATCCGCCTTCCTTTACCGGAGGCGGCCAGAATATAGGAGTCAGCGTTGAATTTGGAACCGAGGCAAGGAATTACAGGTTCAGTTTTACGGAACCGTATTTTTTTGACAGGCCCGTCTGGTTCGGAACCGATTTATACAGGACAAGAAGGGCATGGAGCGAGTACACGGAGGAAAGGACGGGCGGGGCGTTGAGGATAGGCAGGAGATGGGAGAGAACCTCGCTTGGATTTACATTCAGGGTGGAAGAGCTTTCTCTTTCGGACGTTGACGTTCCGTCGCCCTTAAGGCCCGAGGGAGACATCTGGAAGAACAGCATAACGGCATCTTTGACTCACAGCACGCTTGACAGCAAGCGCTCTCCGACAAAAGGGAATCTTTCCCGTCTTTCTGTAGAGTATGCGGGAGACTTTCTTGAGGGCGACCTTTCTTTTGTAAAACCGGTGCTGGAAAATGATTTTTACTGGCCTTTAGGCAGGACTGTTTTCCGCAGTAAAACCTATGCGGGCATGGTAAGCGAAACGGCGGATACCGATGTAATCCCCGTTTATGAAAGATTTTTCGGCGGCGGGATAGGGACAGTCAGGGGATACAGGGAAAGAGAACTGGGCCCTTCCGGAAGCGAGGATGACGGAGGCCAGTCGCTCTTTGCCCAAAATTTTGAGTTGATTTATCCTTTATATGAAGATATACTAAAGGGAGTTTTATTTTTTGATGCGGGCAACGTGTGGGAAGACTGGGGGGATTTCGGCGGGTTGCGAAAGAGCGTAGGAGCAGGCATTAAGGTTATTGTTCCGCTGTTTAATGCCCCTATTGAAATTTATTATGGGCACGCTCTTGACGGTAGAGAAGGGGATCCTGACGGCAGGTGGCATTTCGGAATGAGCTTCGGGTTCTGATAAAAACGGTAAATCGAAACCCCTCATCGTTTATCATTACGAACGGATGTGAAGCAATCTCAATGGAAAGTATGGTTGGGATTGCCGCGCCCCAAATTACGGGGCTCGCAATGACAAAAACGTCGGTTCAAAAAAAGGAGGATTTCAATGGATAAAATTAAAAAGATGTTTTTAACCGGAATTTTTTCAAGCCTGATATTTGCTGGAACAGCTTTTTCGCAGACCGTTAAAATAGGTTGCGTAGATTTAAAAACGGTTTTTGACAGGTACGAGAAAGCCAAATCGGTTGAAGCGGATTTTCTCAAGAAGGTTGAAACAAAACAGAAGGAAGTAGGCGTTATGGAAGAGAAGATAAAAAAGATGCAGGCCGAGTACGAGCAGAAGAAAGACGTTATGAAGCCGGAAGAGAAGAGCAAAAAGGAGTCCGAGCTGAAGGAAGAAATCAAGAAGTTTGCAGATAAGTGGACAGAGGTTAACAAGGAGTTGGATAAGGAGCGTAAAGAACTTGAAGAAGAGCTTCTCGAAGAGATACGCAAAGAAGTTAAAGCCTACGGAGAAAAAAACGGGTTTGCGGTCATTCTTGATTCGAGGGTGGTTATTTACGGACAGAAATCGGTTGACCTGACCGAGCAAATGATAAAGATAGTGAACAAATGACAAAACAGGCGGGAAAAACAAGTGAGAATGACAGTAAGGGAAATAGCGGAGATAGTAGGCGGGGTTGTTATAGGCGATGAGAGCTTAAGCATCACCGGCCTGTCGGGGATAAAGGAGGCCAAGGAGGGAGAACTTACCTTCATAGCCAACAACAAGTACAGGCCTTTGCTGAAACTTACCAAGGCGTCCGCCGTCATTGTCCCTTCCGACATAAATAACAGTGTCAGCGCCTCGCTTATACAGGTGGAAAACCCTTCGCTGGCATTTGCGAAAATAATGGCTATCGCAGGTCCCGAACCGGTCACTTTCAAATCCGGCATAGACCCGACAGCCGTTATAGGCAATGATGTTATCATAGGCAAAAATGTTTCAATACAGCCGTATGCCGTTATAGAAGATAAGGTTGAGATAGGCGACGGTTCCATTATAGGGGCATGTGTTTACATCGGTCACTATACCAGAGTTGGGAAGGATTCGCTTATATATCCTCATGTTGTAATCAGGGAAAGGGTGCTCATGGGTGCCAGGGTCATTATTCATCCCGGCACGGTTATAGGAGGAGACGGCTTCGGGTTTGCCACCGTCAAAGGAGTCCATCATAAGATTCCCCAGATAGGGACCGTTGAAATAGGCGATGATGTTGAAATAGGTTCAAATGTCACTATAGACAGGGCGAGATTCGACAAGACTTATATAGGCAACGGAGTGAAAATAGACAATCTTGTCCAGATAGCACACAATGTTTACATAGGAGAGAATACCATTGTTGTCGCCCAGGTCGGCATATCGGGAAGTACGGTTGTGGGCAGGAATGTCATAATAGCCGGGCAGGCGGGAATTACAGGCCACATAACGATAGGAGATAATTCCATAATAGGCGGGAAGGCCGGAGTGACGAAAAACATTCCGCCGAATACCCATGTAACGGGATTTCCGGCCCGCGACAAGTGGGAGGACATGAGGCTTCAGGCATATTCAAGGAGACAGCCGGAGTTTATAGACAAAATTAAAAAGCTGGAAGAAAAGATTGAAGCAATGGGAAGGAAAATAAAGGACATATATGGAGAAGAAGAGCCAGAAAACAATTGAAAAAGCAGTTACCATAGAAGGCATAGGTCTTCATACCGGCGAAGAAAGCCGGTTGACTTTTAAGCCTTCCGCCGCAAATTCCGGAATACTTTTTGTCAAAAAGGGCACTGCGGACGCGGAGCCGGTTAAGCCGGATATCGACAGCCTCCTTGATACTAAAAAATTTCCGAGAAGGACGTCCATAGGCAACGGGCATTTCCAGATTCATACCGTTGAACATCTTCTTTCCGCTCTTTACTCCATGGAGGTAGATAACGTTATCATAGAAATTGAGGGAAACGAATGTCCGGGGATGGACGGAAGCGCAAAGCCTTTTGTGGACATTTTCAAGAAAGCCGGCATAAAAACGCTGAATAGCGAAAGAGACGTTTTTACCGTAAAAGAACCCATATATGTTTCAAACAACGGGACGCACATAATCGCCTTGCCTTCCGATGAACTTAAGATATCCTATATGCTTGACTATCCCGACACGATGCTGAATTCCCAGTATGCTTCTTACACAATAACTCCGGAGAGCTACGAGAAGGAGATAGCCCCCGCAAGGACTTTTTGCATGCGGGAGGAAGTGGATTCTTTGAAAAAACTCGGGCTCGGGAAAGGGTCGGACTACAAAAACACCCTGGTAATTGACGGGAAAAAAGGAGTTATTGACAATAAATTCAGGTTTGAGGATGAACCGGTAAGGCACAAAATAAGCGATTTGATAGGAGACCTTGCGCTGTTCGGCGATTACGTCTCCGCGCATATAATCGGTATAAAAAGCGGGCATTCAATAAACACAAAACTCATAAAAAAAATAAGGGAGATTTACAACAGAGAAAGAGCCAGCGCCGTAGGAAGGCCGTCTTTATCCAAGGAGTCCTTTGAAACCCTTTCTGTTGAAGGTATTACAAACATTATCCCTCACAGGTACCCGTTCCTTCTTGTAGACAGGATTCTTGAGTTGAACGATACGAAAGCCATCGGCATTAAGAATGTCACCATAAACGAATGGTTTTTCCAGGGGCACTTCCCCGGACACCCCGTTATGCCTGGGGTTCTTGTCGTGGAAGCTCTGGCTCAGGTGGGAGGAGTGTTAATGCTGAGCAAGGAAGAGAACAGGGGAAAGCTTGCTTATTTCATGAGTATAGAAAATGTAAAATTCAGAAGAGCGATAACGCCCGGCAGCCAGCTGCTGCTGCAGGTGGAGGTTATCAAAATGAAAAGCAAGGTGGCGCGTCTGCAGGGTAAGGCCTTTGTCGATGGGAAAATTGCCGCAGAAGGGTTTTTTATGTCCACCATAGTAGATGCCTGAAAAGTATTATATAGATATTTACCATGATACATCATCCTACTGCCGTAATCTCACCGAAAGCCCGCATAGAAGAAGACGTTGCGATAGGACCTTATGCCGTTGTTGAAGACAACGTAATAATACGCAGAGGCTGTAAAATAGGGCCCCATGTCCATATTGCCGGCTATACCGAGATAGGTCCGGGGTGTTCCATATTTACAGGCGCCGTGGTAGGAAGCATCCCCCAAGACCTCAAGTACAGAGGGGGAAAGACGTATCTCCGGATAGGCGAAAGGACCGTCATAAGGGAATTTGTCACCATGAATTCAGGGACATCCGAAGGTGAGAGTACGGTTGTGGGCAGCCATAATCTTCTGATGGCTTACGTCCATGTGGCCCATAACTGCATAATAGGGAACAACGTCATAATTGCCAATGCTGGGACGCTTGCAGGGCATGTTGTCATTGAGGATTTTGCGATAATAGGAGGCCTTGCGGGCATACATCAGTTCTGCAGGGTGGGAAGTCATTCTATCATAGGCGGCTGTTCAAAGATTACGAAAGACATAGTGCCTTTTGTGATGGCGGACGGGCATCCCGCAAGCCCTTCGGGCATCAATAAAGTGGGCCTTAAAAGAAGGAACTTTCCCGAAGACAAAATAATGCTCATAGAAGAAGCATACAAAAAACTGTTCCGCTCCGGACTTAACGTTGCCGATGCGCTTGCCGCTCTTGAAAAAATGGAAAAATCGGAGGAGATTCTGCATATTAGAGAGTTCATAAAAAAATCGGAACGCGGCATAGCAAAGGAAAAGCACGCCTGATTGTAAAATAATGGGAAAAAAAACGGGGCTGTTTGTAAGCAATGACGGATTATCGGAGTACGTGTACAGGAAACTTGCCGGTAACTGCGAGGTTTATCCTTTTTCCTTTTCTCCCGTAGATTTTGTTGACAGCGCGGTTTTTTCCTTCGGAGACATGGCGGGCCTTCTGCTTCATTTCAAAAAAACAGGAATAAACAAGCTGGTTTTTATAGGCAGTATTCCTCCCCGCTTCCTTTTTAAAAATGAAATGCACGTTTCGGGAAAGAAGTTTCTCAATGAGTCGGGACAGCCGTGGCATGGCGAGCGGATTCTTTCGGATTTAATCGCTTATCTTGCAAAAGAAAACATTGAAGTCCTTCCGCTTACGGAAGTTCTGTGCAAAGAGCTGGCGGAGGAGAAGGTTTACACGGATGTTCCCCCGGATGTGTCGGAGCTGTCCGATATAAAGATTGGGACGGCCATGCTGAAAGACCTTATGAAATACAGGGCTGGGCAGTCCGCCGCAGTGAAAAACGGCATGATTGTTGCCGTTGAAGGGATTGAAGGAACAAACGAGATGATAAAGAGAGCCGGCATGTACTGCGGAAGCAAGGGTTTTACGGTTGTAAAGATTGCGGGCGGGAACAAAGATGAACGTTTCGACCTTCCTGTAATAGGCACTGAAACCGCGGAGGCGTTAAAATCGGCGGGCGGAAACGTTATTGCCGTTGAGGCGGGCAGAACCGTAATTTTACATAAAAAAGAGACTGCGGCAATGTGCAATGAAAGCAGGATAAAACTTCTCGGCATAAGAGTTTGAAGGGAAAAATGACAGTTACAATAAAAGATGACAGGCAGGAGATTCTCTCATATCTTGAAGACGCTTCAAATTTCAAGGGAGGAGATGCGGAGAGATTATATATTCCTGATAGTGAAGAAGAGCTTATGAGCGCTGTTTCGGAATGTGCGGGCAGGGGAACGTTTGTCACCGTATCGGGCGGCGGGACGGGTACGGTGGGGGGGAGAGTTCCGAGAGAAGGAGCTATAATATCACTGGAGAAATTTAACAGGATACTGGATATAGAGAAGGAGAAGAAAAAAGCTGTGCTTCAGGCAGGCGTTGTAATAAAGGACTTTCTTAATGCAATTGAGCCGTACGGACTTTTTTATCCCCCGTTTCCTACCGAAAGGACGGCTTTTATCGGAGGCAACGCCGCAACCAATGCTTCCGGCGAATACAGCTTCAGGTTCGGGCCCACCAGAAGGTACGTGAAGCGGATAAGAATGGTTTTGACCACGGGAAAAGTTCTTGACATTTCAAGAGGGAGCCTTTCTGAAAAGAACGGCATTATAGATTACGGGCTATTTCAGATTGACCTGCCTTCATACCGCACCCCCTGCATAAAATGTTCTGCGGGCTATTTTGCGCAGGAAGGCATGGACGGAATAGATTTGCTTATAGGGTCTGAAGGGACGCTGGGTATTATTACGGAAGTGGAGGTTTCTCTTATAGACGCGCTTCCTCCGAGGGCAATAACCATACTTTTTTTCCGGGAAGAGGAGAAGGTTCCCGATATTGTCAGGGTGATGAAAAAGAGTTTCCGGGAGCTTTACAGCCTTGAATTTTTTGACGCAGGAAGCCTGCAGTTTTTAAAGAAGGATTTTCCGGAAATACCTGAAGGCGCCTGCGCTGTCTACGTTGAGACTGCCGCCGATGCGGAACACATGGAAAAACTGGCGGAAATTGCCGAGAGGTACGATTCAGCCGATGCATTGGTTGGAGAGGACAAAAAGAATTACGAAAAGCTTATTGATTTCAGGCACCGTCTCCCCGAGAATATAAATGCATATTTTAAGAAAATAGGACTTGTTAAGGTTGCGATGGACATCGCTGTTCCCGAAGATAAATTTCCGGAGATGTACAGGTTTTACAAGGACACCATGAAAAGAGAAAAAGGCATGCATACGATACTCTTCGGGCACATCGGCGAAAACCACCTGCATTTTAATCTTTTCCCTGCCGATGAAAAACAGAAAGTGCATGCGGTGGAGATTTATGAAACCTGCGTAGGAAAGGCGCTTTCACTCGGCGGAACCGTTGCCGCGGAACACGGCATAGGCAAGATTAAGCACAAGTGGCTCAAGATTATGTACGGAGAAAAAGGTTTGAAAGAGATGGCGCGGATAAAGAAGGCTTTTGACCCCTACTGCATTCTCGGCCCGGACAACATCTTCCCGAAAGAACTGATGTCAATGTAATATTTTACTTAAGAATTTGCCTGCGGCCGACCGGTTGTTATCCCATTCCAGCACAACATCCGCAGATTTTTTAACCTTCTCTCCGGCGTTTGCCGGAGCCGCGGAAAGCCCTGCATATTCAAGCATAGAAATATCGTTTTCTCCGTCGCCGAGAGCAATAATTTCATCCCTTCCCAGATTGAAATAATCTGCTATTTTCGCCAGAGCCGTTCCTTTGTCCGAGCCTATATTCATGAATTCCAGGTATTCGGGGTTTGTTTTCAAAACATTCAGGCCGTCCCCTATTTTATTTTTGAAATACCCGTACTGGAAGTCTCTGGACCTGAACGGATTTTTTCCGTTCACGGCATCCGTTATCAATATCATTTTTGTAGGAGAATTGCCCTTCATCATTTTCAGGTTTTTTACCGGGTGGTAAACCGCGCCTGTCTGGCAGGAATAAATTTCGGCGTACTTTCTGAGGTTTTCATCATCCTGTGCGTATAACACATCCTGCAGGTAATAGTTCAGAAGGAAGTTATTCTCCGCGCAGTAGTCAATCAGCATATCGGCGTATGCGGGACCGACGGGGTTGTGGTATATTATTCTGCGCCCTGAAGCGCGGTTAAGTTTCGCCATCGCTCCGTTGTATGCTATTAGGGGACAGTCTATTCCCAGCATCTCCGCGAAAGGAGATATGCAGCCGGTCATTCTGCCGGAAGACAAAACCACGATTCCCCCTTTTTCCGAAAATTCTTTCAGGCAGGATATATTCTCCCTGCTGATAGTTCCGTCGTCGGAGAGGAGGGTTCCGTCCAGGTCAAGAGATATCAGTTTGTACATGGTGTTTTTGACAGTTATTTCTTTTGTATTATACTTAAAAGAACCTATTTAGTAAAAATTAAAGGAGGATGCGATGGATTTCCAGGTAAAGGACGGACAGAAGTTTTTGTTTATAGGAGACAGTATCACGGACTGCGGCAGAAGGGTGGATGCTGCTCCTTTTGGCAACGGCTATGTAAGGATTTTCAGGGACCTGATAACGGCTAATTTTCCGGATAGAAGGATAGAGTTTATTAACAAGGGCATAGGGGGGGATACGGTTGTCGGCCTCCGGCAGAGATGGGAGGACGACGTCATATACCATAAACCGGACTGGTTGAGTATCCTTATAGGAATAAACGACGTGCACAGGTTTATAATGAAGGGGCTGGACTGGGAAAAGCTGGATGCGGAGAATTACCGTGCCTGCTATGACGAAATTTTGAAGAAAACGAAAGAAAAACTGTCTTGCGGCATAATTCTCATGGAGCCGTTTTATATAACCCTAAATAAAACCGATTACTGGCGCGGGGAAGTTACGGGAAGGTTGGCGGAATACAGGAAGGCGGTTGCGGAGCTGAGCAAAAAATACAACACCCTTATGATAAAAACACAGGATATTTTTAATAACCATCTGAAGTACAGAGACAGCGAAACGTTTTCTCCGGAATCCGTGCATCTGAACCAGACGGGACATCTGATAATAGCAGACGCTCTGTTCAATATTTTAAAAAAATGAAGGGAATAATAGACTTTCATACGCATGCTTTTCCGGATGCGCTGGCGGAAAAGGCGGTAAAACTGCTTGAGGCAGAAGGCGGCATTCCCGCCCGTCTTGACGGTACAATTGCCTCGCTTCTGAAATCAATGGATGAATGCGGAATTGAGAAAAGCGTCGTTTGTTCCATAGCTACAAAACCATCGCAGTTTGAGCCCATAATGAGATGGTCGGCCGAGATAAAATCCGACAGAATTATTCCCCTGCCTTCCGTCCATCCGGACGATACGGAAATCCTTGATAAAATAGGCGTTATCAAAGCTGAAGGGTTCAAGGGCGTAAAAATGCATCCGTATTACCAGGGATTCAACCTAAACGATGAAAAAATGATGTCCGTGTATGAGAAAATCTGCAGGGAAAACCTCATATTTGTTTCGCATACCGGCTTTGATTTTGCGTTTGAGCGCATAAAGAAATCCGACCCTGTGAAAATCGTTGAAATACATCGGGCATTTCCCGGGTTGAAGTTTGTAGCAACGCACATGGGCGCGTGGGAGGACTGGTCGGAGGTTGAGCGGCTGATGGCAGGTAAAAATATCTATATGGAGATTTCGTTCTCTCTGGAATTTATGGAGAAGGAGCGTGCTAAAAACATAATAATGAAGCATCCGCCGGAATATATTATGTTCGGCACCGATTCTCCCTGGACAGGGCAGAAGGAAACTCTGGATTTGTTGGAAGTCCTTTCGCTGGAACCCGCTCTCAAAAGCCGCATCTTAAGGGAGAATGCGCTTGATTTGCTCAATTCAGTTTAGTTGATGATACAATGCAGGTGGTGTATACTTACAACCGTGAAAATTATATCTTTTTCAAATCAAAAAGGCGGGACGGGAAAGACTACCGCGTGCGTCAATACGGCGGCGGCGCTTGTGAAGACGGGTGAGAGAGCGCTCATTATTGACCTTGACCCGCAGGGAAATACGACGGTGAGCGTGGGCATAAAACTTAAACCCGAGGATTTAACCGTATCCGAATTTATTTTGAGAGGCGCGAGGATTGAGGATTTGATGCTGGACAGCTATATGGCGGATTTGTCCGTAATACCTTCCGATACAACGCTTGCGCATACCGAGTTTGAACTTGTTTCGGAAAACAAAAATCAGTTTTTTCTCAAAAAGGCGATTGAGAAAAACGGAGATGCGCTCGCTTCTTTTGACTATATTCTCATAGACTGCCCGCCTTCGCTGTCTCTGCTTACCGTAAACGGTTTATGCGCATCCGATTATGTTGTCGTGCCCGTCTTATGCGATTATCTTTCCCTTGAAGGCCTTTCCCATTTAATGGAGACAGTGGAAGAAATAAAGAAAAAACTTAATCCTTCTCTTGAGGTTCTCGGAATACTGCCCAATATGATTGACAGGCGGCTAAGGATAACGGAAGAAAGCCTTGCCCTGATGAAAAAAGAGTTCGGAGGCCTTGTTTTTAAAAACGGCATAAATGTATGCAGCCGCTTGAGGGAATCTCCTTCTTTCGGAAAAGCGATATTTGATTATGCGGCAAGTTCAACTGCCGCGGAGGATTTTCTGGCGGCCGCGAGAGAAATCAAAAGGAGAGTAATAAAATGAAAAGGCTGGGACCTCAGGCAAAAAAGCTTTTTGAAACGGAGAGCAGAACCGGTGCTGCAAAAAAGGACATGAGGCAAAAGAGCAAAAAATACACCTTTATACTGCCCTTTGAGCTTATGAAGAAGGTAAAGCACAATGCCGTGGAGCAGGATAAAACAATCTCTCAATGGCTGGCCGAAGCAATTGAAAAAAATCTTCCCGGATAGAGCGCCTTCCCGGGCGTATTTTACGGCAGGAAAAGGTTGACATTTTCAATGTTTTGTGTTAATGTAAAAACATGCCGACTAAAAAGGAAGTAATAAATATAATATCGAGCATCGGTCTGTGGGACAAAAAATCGATAGAATCTGCTCTTGAAGAGCAGGAATCAACGGGGAATTCCTTAAAAGAGGTTTTCCAGAACAGGGGGATGCTTCCTTTCGGCGAAGTTTCCCCCTCTTTTTACTTTCAGATGGGCGTGGTTCAGAAAGAACTTCCCGCCAGGGAAATTCCTTCGGAATTGTTGAACGCCATCCCCCCGAAAGTTGCAAAAAATCACAGGGTGATACCGTGGGAAAAAAGGGAAGACGGAAGGTTTATCCTTGTTTCAGACGACCCCATTAACATCCTCGCTTCCGATTACTTCAGAAGGCTTATAGGTGCGGAGGATGTGAAAACTGTTGAAGTTTTGATAACTTTCCCCGAAGAAATCAACCAGCTGCTTGAAAAATATTATGCCCAGGAATCAATGGAAGACCTTTCCCAGATGCTTCAGGAAGCGAGCAGCGCCACCATAGACCTTGACCTGCCTGAAGCCGAGGTGGACGAGGGAGACGATGAAGCCCTTGCCCTGCAGGCGCCTGTAGTAAAAATATGCAACCTTGTTTTTGTTGAAGCGTTGAGGCGGAGGGCAAGCGATATACATTTTGAACCCCTGGAAAAAAAATTCAGGGTCAGGTTCCGCATAGACGGCGTCTTATATGAAGTTGTTGCGCCGCCGAAAAGGGTGGAAAAAGCCGTTATAGCAAGAGTGAAATTAATGGCAAAGATGGACCTTGCGGAAAAGCGCCTGCCGCAGGACGGAAGAATAATGCTTGATATCGGAGGCAAGCCCATAGATTTCCGCGTATCCGCCCTTCCCGGCATATACGGGGAAAGCATTGTACTGAGAATACTTGACAAGACTTCCATGTTAAAAGGGCTTGAGGAGCTCGGATTCCTTCCCGAGGATTTGGAAAAATGGACGGAACTTCTGAAATATACGGGAGGGCTGGTGCTTGTAACCGGACCGACGGGTTCCGGAAAAACAACAACGCTTTATGCCGCCCTCCAGACGCTTAATACAATGGACAGGAAGCTGATGACGGTTGAAGAGCCGGTTGAATATCAGATTCCGGGTATCAACCAGACTCCCGTCAATTCGGACATCGGGCTTACTTTTGCGTCTGTGCTGAGGTCTTTTCTGCGCCAGTCCCCGGACGTCATACTTATAGGGGAAATCAGGGATTTTGAAACTTCAGATATTGCGCTCAGGGCCGCTCTTACCGGACATCTCGTATTCAGCACTCTGCATACAAATGACGCTCCCGGCGCAATTACACGCCTTATAGACATGGGCGCCCCTCCTTTTCTTATCGCCTCTTCAGTACAGGGCGTTATGGCCCAGCGCCTGGTAAGGGTTCTGTGCTCCTACTGCAAAGAGAAAATAGAGCCGGATGAGAATATGAAGAAAATATTGCGGGCGAAGGAAGGAGAGGAGCTTAATGTTTGCAAGCCGAAAGGATGCAATGAATGCAACTTTACCGGCTTCCGCGGCAGGCTGGGTATATTTGAGATTTTCTCCATGAACGATGAATTGAGGGAACTTGCTCTCAAGAGGGTCGGAACGACAGAGATAAGGGATGCGGCAAGAAGGGCGGGCATGAAGCTGATGGTGGAAGACGGCTACGAAAAAGTTAAAAGAGGCATTACTACGCTTGACGAAGTATATACGGTAACGGGAGAATGAGATGCCTAAGAAGATAGAGGAGCTTCTTACTATGCAGGTTAAGTCAAACGCGGCTGACCTGCACCTTAACGTGGGGCTTCCCCCTATGCTCAGAATGCACGGGGGATTGACAAAGGTTGACAACGAACCTCTTACCCCGGAGGATACCGCCAATTATATGAAAGCCATAACGTCAAGGGAGCACCAGGAAGAACTGCAGAAGATAGGCGGTACGGACTTCGGCTTTGCTTTCAAGGACCTTGCGAGGTTCAGGGTCAGCGTTTTCAAGGAAAGAGGCAGTGTTGCCATGGCATTGAGGCTGATCCCTTACCAGTTTTTAAGGTTTGACCAGATAGGGCTTGAAGAAAAGACGATGAGGTATCTGCTTACGAGGCCCAGGGGGCTTATCCTTGTTGTGGGGCCCACAGGTTCGGGTAAAACAACCACTCTTGCCACAATGGTGGACTGGATTAACGAAAATCTTGACAGGCATATCATTACTGTGGAAGACCCCATAGAATATTATCACGGGCATAAAAGGTCTATTGTTACCCAGAGGGAACTTGGGGTTGACGTACCCACTTTTGAAGAAGCTCTCAGAAGGGGATTGCGGCAGGACCCAGACGTTTTCCTCGTAGGTGAAATGAGAGACCTTGACACTATTGAAGCCGCGATTACCGCCGCGGAGACAGGCCACATAGTTTTTGCCACCCTGCACACGACGGGAGCTCCCAGAACGGTGGACAGAATTGTGAATGTTTTCCCGGTTGCCCAGCAGGAGCAGATAAGGGTTATGCTTTCGGTTTCAATCCTTGCCATCGTGTCGCAGGTTCTTTTGAAGCGCGTGGATAAGCCCGGGAGGGTTGCCGCTTTTGAGGTGATGCTTGCGACTACCTCAATACAGAACCTTATACGCGAAAGGAAGACTTACAGAATAGTTTCCGAGATACAGACGGGAGGCAAGATGGGGATGGTTACCCTGGACTCTTTTCTCATGAATCTGTTCAGGGAGGGAAAGATAAACTTTGAAGACGTCCTTACGTATGCCTACGACCCCACATCCGCAAAAGCGGAGCTGGCGGCAGAGGGGTTGATTGACGAATCCATGCTTTCCATGCAGACGGAAGGCGTTACGGACGTTAAGCTTGACAGGGATAAAAATGGCTGAGAAAAAACTGTTGGGACAGATGCTTCTGGAAGAAGGGGTTGTTACCGAGTCGGAGTTAAAAAAGGCCCTTGATAATCAGAGAAAAACGGGGCATTTTCTCGGAAGAATCCTTGTCGACATGGGGTTTGTCGACGAGAAAGAGCTGAAGCGCATTCTCAGCATTCAGGCAGGGATTGAGATGATAGACCTGAAGAATACACCTATAGACAAGAAAGGCGTGGAGGTTTTTCCCTCGGCTCTTGCCAAGACGTATAATGCCGTTCCCGTGAAGCTTGAAAGAAATATATTGACCCTCGCCGTAGGCGATACCCTGAGCCTGAATATACAGGACGATATATCGTTTATCCTCGGCTACAAGACAAAAATGGTTCTGGCCGATGAGAATGACATAAGGGATGCCATAGAGACTCATTACGGGAAAGAAATAGAGACTATAGACGACCTTATAAAATGGCTCGCCCAGGATGTTGAAGAGATGGAAGAGCTGGATGCAATTGCCAGCCAGGGTGAATACGCCACAATCACTTCGCTTGAAGAAATAGCATCGCTTCCGCCTGTAGTAAAACTTTTTGACCTGATACTTTTACAGACGGTAAGAGACAATGCTTCCGACGTGCACCTGGAGCCTTTTGAAGAAGACTTCCGGGTAAGATACAGGGTTGACGGCGTTCTGTACGACCTTGTCCATCCTCCGAGAGGGCTGTCTTTTGCTCTTTTCTGCAGGTTTAAAATCATGGCCGGCATGGATATTGCGGAGAGGCGCCTTCCGCAGGACGGCAGAATAGAACTGTCCATGATGGGGAGAGCCGTGGACCTTCGTATAAATACGGTGCCCACTGTTTTCGGAGAGTGCCTTGCCATAAGGGTGCTCGACAGAGCAAAAACCATTTTTGAGCTTGAGAACCTCGGCCTGGACCAAAGCAACATGGAAAGGGTTGACGGCATCATAAGAAAACCAAACGGGATAGTGCTTGCCACGGGCCCGACCGGATGCGGCAAGACTACAACTCTTTATGCGGTGTTGAGGAAGCTTAATACGCCCGATGTCAAGGTAATAACCACAGAGGACCCCGTAGAATACATGCTGGAAGGCTCCATACAGGTGCCCATCAGGGAAAAGATAGGGCTTACTTTCGCAAAATGCCTCAGAAGCATATTGAGGCAGGACCCGGACATCATCCTGGTGGGAGAGGTCAGGGATTTTGATACCGCCCAGATGGCGATACAATCGTCTTTGACGGGACATCTTGTCTTGAGCACACTCCATACAAACGACGCACCCAGTACTATTATGAGGCTCATAGACATGAAAATAGAACCCTTTCTGCTTGCTTCTACGATAGAAGGGGTTGTTGCCCAGAGGCTTTTGAGGGTGCTTTGTCCCAGGTGTAAAGAGGAATACAGGCCTTCAAAAAACGAACTGTTTGAAGTAAAATTGTCCGGGGAAGATGCGGATAAAATGAAATTCTATAAACCAAAGGGCTGCCCTTTCTGCAGGAGCGGCTACAAAGGGCGTATCGCCCTGTTTGAGATACTTATACCCACGGAACCTTTTTGGGAAGCGGTCGTGGAAGGCAAGCCTCTGGGGGAAATCAGGAAGGTTGCGGTTGAGAAGTGCGGAATGAAAACTTTGCTTGACGATGGACTTGACAAGATAAATGAGGGTATAACATCATTGGAGGAAGTTGCAAAGGAAATACACGGCTATTAAAAGAGGAAAATACGACAGATATACAATAGTTATACAGTAGAAATAAATAATATAGCGCAAATGGAATTTGCGTATAGCAGGGACAAAGTTCCTGTATAAGAAAAACGAAGTTCTCATATATAAAGGTGTAATTATGGGACAATTTCAGTACAATGCCATGGAATCGGGCGGCAAGCCGATAACCGGTACGATAGAAGCCAGCCAGATGCAGGAGGCCGTCTCAAAGCTTAAGGGTATGGGTTATTTTGTTACGAGTATTTCTCCGGCGAAGGCCTCCGCAATAAAAAAAGAAACCGGCAGTAAGCCCGCTGCGGCATCAAAGGCTGCCGGGAAAAAGAAATCCGCCGGCATGAACATCTCTTTCGGGGGAAACAAGATTAAAACGAAAGAGTTGATGATAGTTACAAGACAGCTTGCAACCCTTGTCGGTTCGGGACTGCCTTTGCTGAGGTCCTTGAGGGTTTTGAGGGAGCAGAGGAAAGGCGGGGCGGCAGCGGTACTCGGAAAGGTGGCGGAGGATATTGAAAGCGGCGCGTTGTTTTCCGAAGCCCTTGCGAAACATCCGAAGAGTTTCCCCAGGATTTACGTTTCAATGGTAAGGGCGGGAGAAGCGGGCGGCGCCCTTGAGTCTGTTTTAAACAGGCTCGCGGAATTCATGGAGAAAGAGGCAAAATTGAGGGGCAAGATAAAAGCGGCCATGGCATACCCGCTTGTTATCCTCGTTGTTGCCGTGGGCATATTGACTTTCATCATGTTGAAGATAGTTCCCACATTTATACAGATTTTTGCGGATATGGAGGCGGGCGAACTTCCGGGGCCTACCATTCTTCTGATGAATATATCAAACCTTCTGACGCAGAGATTTTATCTTATAATCATTTTTGTGGCGGCGATGGTGATTCTGTTCAAGATACTGAACAAGGTGAAATTTACAAAGTATTATATTGACATGGCGAAGATGCGGATACCCGTTTTCGGCCCTGTTGTTGCCAAGACTATAGTCGCAAGATTTGCCAGGACTTTTGCGACTCTGATTACCAGCGGCGTGCCCATACTGCAGTCGCTCCAGATAGTCAGGGATACGACCGGCAATGAAGTGGTGTCCAAAGGCATTAACGAGATAAGAAACAGGGTAAGAGAAGGAGAAGGCATTGCCGGGCCCATGCTCAGGTCAAAGGTTTTTCCGTCCATGGTTACCAACATGGTTGCCGTAGGCGAGGAGACAGGCGCGATGGATGCCATGCTTGAGAAGATAGCGGAAGCGTATGAGGCGGAGGTTGATGCGGCGGTATCGGCTATGACCGCCATGCTTGAACCGCTCATGATAGTTTTTCTCGGAGGCATAGTCGGATTCATCGTCATAGCGCTTTTCATGCCCTTGATAAAACTTGCCATGGGGCTTTCCGGAGGCTGAACAGTAGCGGTGCGATTCATCGCACAAATGCAGAGGTGTTCCGCCACTGATACGTAGGCGGACTGAAGAATTTATTGCACGAATTTCTTTTTGACGTGAGAAGGAGGGGCAAAATGGAAAATCTGAATACTATACGCTGTACGCTATACGCTGAACGCCAAGGTTTCACTTTGATAGAACTGCTTGTTGTCATAGCCATTATCGGCGTGCTTGCCGCCCTGCTCCTGCCTACGCTGGCAACGGCGAGGGAGAGGGCAAGAAGAACTACCTGTGTAAACAACCTGCGTCAGATTTCAATGGCTTATGAGATGTATGCGGCCGATTTTTACGAGAAGTTCCCTGTCAGCAAATATGCGGTGGGAGGAACCGGCACTGCGGGCGCAAAAACTATCATTCCCTTTTACCTGAATACGCCGAGGACATTCTGGTGTCCTTCAAGCGCAAGCAGGAACAATGCGTCTCCGGGTGCTGTAGATTCCGCAAATTGTGAAAACTCCTATTCGTTTGTTTTCGGGCTGACCGCTTCAAACAGAGCTACCAATCCCGTGCCCATGATAAGCGACAGCCACATATACCAGAGCGGGATAACCGGCTTCGGCAATCACAAGTACGGTGTTAACGTGCTTTTCATAGACGGGAGCGTTCAGTGGATAAACATGGAAGATATCCGTTATGCCGATACTGCGGCTGACGGTTCCAAGGGTCCTGAAAACAGCAATTTAAACGTTGCGTATTATTTTAACGGAACGGACACGCTCAGCTCCATAACAATAGCGGATGCGAATAAATCAAACTGGGGCGAATAAAAAATGCGGAGGAATCAATGACGATAAATCCCCCTGTTTCCCCCTTTGTCAAAGGGGGAATTCAAAGGGGATTTGGGAGGGAGGAAAAATATGATTACTGAACGCAAGGGATTTACTCTTATAGAACTGCTGGTTGTAATGGTTATCATAGCGGTGCTTGCCGGGCTCCTTCTGCCCGCAATAAGGAAGTCACGTTCCAAGGCGCTGGTAGACAAGGCGCAGGCGGAGATGACGTCTTTAGCCGCCATTGTTGCCATGGCAAAGATGGATGTGGGATACTACGTCCGGTTATGCGACCTGAATATGGTTGATGGGGATATAAAAGATGACTTAGACCCTAATCCTAAACCATACTACTATACCGAAAATTTTGCCGTTCCTGCAGAAGTTGCGCCGTTGGTAAATACTACGACGGGTGTTCCTTATGATACCGTTGTCAAATTAGCAGCCGTCTGGGACGGCCCCTACCAGGTTTTCCAGGTCAGCGCCGTGCTCAACGGATACGGAAGCATTCCTGCCGCCGGCACTACGTCATGGAACGTTACTCCAAACACGGGAGATTTTCCGGACGGAACGCCTCTCGACCCGTGGGGAAGGGCATACGGAATGTCCTACAACTATGCCGTGGATGCCGCCTCCGACAGGAAGTCGATGATTATTTACTCTGCAGGCCCCAACGGCACAATGGAGACGAATGTAGGGGATTCTCTCATACCCGCAGGTTCCGACGACCTCCTGTGGATATTCCGTTAATCATGGGGTCAACTCTTGACACTTGACATCCTTATTTTTAGTGTGGATAAAATAATTGAAACTGATAGACGCGTTTATTCTTGGAGCGGTTCAGGGGATTGCCGAATGGCTGCCGGTAAGCAGTTCCGGACATCTCGCTGTTTTTCACCATCTATTCGGACTTGAAGGCAATATTTCTTTTGACGTTTTTCTCCACCTTTCCTCTCTTTGTGTAATTCTTATATTCTTCCGCAGGGATATCTTCAAGGTTGCCGGGGCGCTCTTTACATGGAATAAAAAAAATTATGATTTCAGGGTAGCCGTTTACATTATTTGCGCCACTGCCGTCACGGTTGCCGCAGGCCTTTTATTGAAACCGCATATTGAACTGTTTTCAACCCTTAAGTTCCTTCCCTTTGCGTTTCTACTGACATCCTTACTGCTTTTTGCCTCTCTTCGCAGGGGTTCGGGTGAACTGGATGCGAAAAAAGCGTTTTTTATCGGGTTAATACAGGGGATTGCCTTATTGCCCGGGGTATCGCGTTCCGGCGCCACTATATCCGCAGGCAAAATCGCAGGGATTAAGAATGAAGAGGTGTTCAGATTTTCTTTTCTCATGGCAATACCGGCTATTGCCGGTGCTATAGTTTATGAGATGAAGGATTTTTCTACGTTGCCTTTAGGGTTTCTTCTGACGGGATTCATAACTTCTTTCGTATTGGGGCTGTGTTTTCTTTATGTTCTCAAACGGGTTTTTCTCTCGGGCAGGATGTATCTGTTCGGCTTCTACACGCTGGCTCTTTCAATACTGTTGTTTATTGCAGGGTAATGCTTATCCCCCGGTTTAGAGCGGCCGCGTTAAGTTCAATAAAGTCTTTTTTTACCGTTTTTCCGATTGCTGCGGCAATGCTTTCTTTTTTCAGGGGAAGGAATTTTAAGGCGGCGCCGAGCATAAGCACGTTAAGAGTTTGTATTGAACCGAGCTTTATGGCTTCTTCCGTAAAATCGCGCGTTATTATATTTCCCGCACTTTCTTTTATAATCTCCGCCATGTCCTCCGTTTTGTAGGTTTGTCCGACAGGCGGAATCTGAGCCGTGTTTACAACCGCAATTCCGCCCTTTTTCAGCCAGCCTGAAAACCTCGCGCCTTCAAGAGGTTCGGCCGCGATAAGCATGTCGGCAGAGCCGCGGGGTATCATAGGCCCGTAAAAGCATCCTATCCTTACATGGGCTTCAACGGAGCCGCCCCTCTGCGCCATTCCATGGACCTCTGCGCCCTTTACGGGCATGCCCTCAATTATGCAGGCTGTCCCCAGTATGTTTGAGCACAGCAATATGCCCTGTCCGCCCACCCCTGCGATAAGCACGTCACATTTTTTCATATTTTTTTATTGCTCCGGCGGGGCAAATCTCCGCGCATATGCCGCATCCTGTGCAGTATAGGGATATAGCCGCTTTATTTTCCTTGAAAGTTATTGCCGGGCAGTTAATCTGCATGCATATTTTACAGCCGGTGCATTTCTCAGCATCCACGCGGAATTTTTCTTTCTGTTTTCTCTCAACGAAGATGCATCCTCTCTTTGCAATAATAACTCTGACGCCTTTTTTGCCCTTAAGAGCCTTAAGTTTTTGAACCGATTCCTTTATACGGTAAGGGTCTATCGTTACAACCTTTTCCGCTCCGCAGGCATATGCAATTTTTTCAATGTCTATACCGGCCGATTTTTCGCCTCCGGCAGTTATTCCGGTTCCCGGATGCGGCTGGTGTCCCGTCATAGCCGTGGTGCGGTTATCCAGTATGGCTATTATCTGGTTTGCTTTATTGTAGCAGGCGTTGATGAGTCCCGTTATGCCTGCGTGGAAAAATGTTGAATCGCCTATTATTGATATTACCTCGCGTTCTTTTTCAAACCTGGACATGCCGGAGCCGGTGTTTATTCCTCCGCCCATGCACAGGCAGGTGTCTATCGTCCCGGATTGTATGCCGAGAGTGTAGCATCCTATGTCTCCCGGGAAAAGGGCATCTTTCCCGAAAACTTTTTTCAGTATGTAAAAAGAGCCCGTGTGTGAACAGCCCGGGCATAAAACAGGCATTCTGACGGGAAGACTGGCGGGGCTTTCCGGTTCTCCCTGTTGCTTTTCCTCTGCGCCGGAAACTTTTTTCAGTATTTTTTTCAGCAGGTCTACGGAAAGTTCTCCTCCCTCCGGTACAATTCCGTTCATCCTTCCGGAGATGCAGACTAACGGATTGCACGATTTTGAGATAATATATATTTTTTCCTCGATTACAGGGTCCCCTTCTTCGAGAACGAGAATTTTCTTTTTTCCTTTTATGAATAATGCAAGCTTGTTTTCCGGAAGCGGGAAAGTAGATGCCTTAAATACGGCAACAGGCAGATTCTCCTCTGCTTTCATCTCCATGATATACGGATAGGATATGCCCGATGCGACAATCCCCGTTTCCGAAGGATTCCCGTCCGTTTTATTAAAGGGCATTTCTTCCATGATTTTTTTCAAAACCGGCTGTTTTTCATTAAGGCGTTTTAACGCGGTGCGCGCATTGGACGGCACCATTACAAATCTTGACGGGTCCTTTCGGAATTGCGAATCGCGCTTTATATGGTTTAGTTTCCCGAGTTCCACGTCGGATTTGCCGTGGGAAATTCTGGTTACGCTTCTCAGCATGACGGGAAGCCCCGTTTTTTCAGAAAGGGAAAACGCAAAAGCAGCCATATCTTTTGCCTCCTGTATGGACGAGGGCTCAAGATACGGTATTTTTGCGAGAAGAGCATATCTTCTTGAATCCTGTTCGTTCTGTGAGGAATGGGCGTAAGGGTCGTCTGCAACCACAAGTACAAGCCCGCCGATTATTCCAGTGTATGCCGAGGTTATGAAGGCGTCGGAGGCTACGTTGAGCCCCACGTGTTTCATTATCGCCGCGGCCCTCCTGCCAGTAAGAGAAACGCCGTATGCGTTTTCGTAAGCCGATTTTTCGTTCACCGACCATTCAGTGTAAAATCCGTGAGTTTTTGAAAGCTCAATCAGTTTTTCCGTGATTTCCGACGACGGGGTTCCCGGATAGGCAAAAGAAGCTTCAATTCCCCCTTCCAGCAATCCATAGGCGATCGCATCGTTCCCAAGCAGGTATTCTTTTTTCATTTTTTGAAAAACAGCAAAAAAACTTGACAGAATAAGCCGGAAAGTTTTAAACTACACAATTATACGCCAGAATTCCGACAATGGCAAGTTTGCGCAAGGAGGCCTGATGGGCGATTTTGACGCGAAGATTGAAACCGCTTCGGCAAGCGGCCTGCTAAAAATACAATCCGAACGTTTGAAAACATTATTGAGATACGCTGACGCCAGAATGCCTTTCTACAGCAATGCCTTCCGGGAAAAAAAGATAAGCGTTGAAAAGCTTTCGCTCCCCGGCGATTTGAAGCACCTGCCTTTTACCCTGAAATCCGACCTGCGCGACAATTATCCGTTTTCTCTTTTTGCGGTGCCTGTTTCGGATGTCGCGGAGATACACGCTTCGTCCGGCACGACGGGAAAACTTACGGTTGTAGGTTATACGAAAAACGATATAAAGCTGTGGTCCGAAGTAATGGCAAGAACCCTGGCATGCGCCGGCGTAGTGAAAGGAGACATGATTCAGAATGCTTACGGCTACGGGCTTTTTACGGGCGGGCTGGGCGTTCATTACGGCGCCCTTGAGCTGGGCGCGACTGTTATTCCCGTATCGTCCGGAGGGACTAAAAGGCAGTTGATGCTGATGCAGGATTTCAAGAGCACTGTCTTGACCTGCACTCCTTCATACTCTCTCTTTATGGCAGAAGAGGCGAGAGAAGACGGAATAGACCCGTCAAAAACAAATCTCAGGGTGGGCGTCTTCGGAGCGGAACCGTGGACTGAAGGCATGAGGGAGCAGATAGAAAAGGAATGGAACATACTCGCTCTGGATATCTACGGTCTTTCTGAAATCATAGGTCCCGGGGTTGCAATGGAATGCGAAGGCAAAAACGGACTGCACATATGGGCCGACCACTTCCTGCCGGAAGTCATAAACCCTGCAACGGGCGAAGTGCTCGGAGAAGGGGATGAAGGAGAGCTGGTCATAACCACTATTACCAAGGAAGCGCTGCCGCTGATACGCTACAGGACGGGAGACATAGTTGCGTTGACCTGCGGAACCTGCTCTAACTGCGGCAGGACAATGCCGAGGATAAGCAAGATAAAGGGAAGGATTGACGATATGCTGATTATAAGGGGGGTTAACATCTTCCCTTCGCAGATAGAAACCGTATTGATGAACATACCCGAGGCGGCTCCGCATTACCAGATTATAGTCAAAAGAGAAAAGCATCTTGATAAGATGGAAATACTGGTAGAAGTGGTTGAAGAAATTTTCTCAGACGAAGTCAGGAAGCTTGAGGAGCTTGAAAAAAAGGTTGTATCCGAGATTGAAAGCACACTCGGTATATCTGTGGACGTAAAGCTTGTCGAGCCGAAAAGCATAGAAAGGAGCATGGGGAAAGCAAAGAGGGTTGTGGACCAGAGGGAAAAATAACCTTGCCGTTTTCAACTTTCTTCAGCGGGGAAGAGAGGGTAAAAATGTCTATCACACAGCTGTCTGTTTTTCTTGAGAACAGGCTGGGACGGCTTAACGACGTTCTGGCCGTTCTGGGTCAAGGCGGAATTAATATAAGGGCTTTATCGCTGGCGGATAAGGCGAATTACGGCATCCTGCGTCTGATAGTGGATAATGCGCAATCGGCAATTGAAAAACTTAAAAAAGCGGACATATCCGTAAACTCCGCTTCCGTAGTGGCGGCGGAAATTGAGGATGAGCCGGGAGGGCTTCTAAAGGCGGTAAAAATTCTTGTAGATAACGGTGTAAATGTTGAATACATGTATGCTTTTGTGGAGAAGTCGGGCGATAAGGCGGTGGTGGTTTTCAGGGTTGAGGATAACGAAAAGGCGGAAGAGGTTTTAAAGGCGAGCGGAATAAAACTGTTCACCGATAATAAAGGTTCTTTTTAACCGTTCATAGAAAAGAGAGGATTTTGCATAGGGGAGGAAGAGGAAATGGACAGGAACTGGATTGCTTGGTGGCTTATAGTATTGCTGAGCACGGTTTTTACCGCTATCGGGCTGACGGTAAGAATAAGGAGGTGGAAAGATGAATAACTTCTACTCTGTGCCCCAGCCGGATATCTCGTACGGCATATGGGCTATACTAGGCATAAGTCTGATGCTTCTGGTCTGCATTCTTCTCGGCTTTTTCAGCAGAAAGAAATCGGCATCTTTTGAATCGTTCCTTTCCGGCCATCAGGATATAGGTCCCGTGATAACAGGGCTTGCCTTAGGCGCCACATGGCTCAGCGGATGGGCAACCCTCGGCATGATGGGCATTACTTACGCGGTTGGTTGGTCCGGCATGTGGTTTGCCGGAATGTGGACGATAGTAGGCATTATGCCCTGCCTTTTTTTCACCGGAAACAAGATGCAGCATTACGCTCAGAAGTTCGGCGCCAGGACGGTTTCCGATGCGCTGGGCATAAGATTTGACAGCAAGGTTGTGCAGTCTTTATCCGCCCTTGTAATGATATTCTTCATGGTTCTGTATGCCGTAGGGCAGTTCAAAGCAGGAGCGACAATATGGTATGCGGTAACCGGCCTGCCTGCTTTATGGTGCCTTCTGCTTTCGGGAGTTGTGGTTTTCATTTACATGATTGTGGGCGGCTACACCGGAACCCAGTGGTCTCTTGCTTTGCAGGGAGCTATGCTGGGAATTGCCTGTTTTGTTCTTGGGATTGCGGCTTTGCATTTTGTCGGCGGGCCTTCCGCGCTGAATATGCAGCTTTCCGTTCAAGACCCCAGATTGCTTGACCTAATTAGAAGAGACCTTCCCGTTGTCGGCAATACGCAGTTATTTTCCAGCCCTTTCGGAATAGTTGCGACATTCTTTATCTTTCTGACCATGGCAACCGGCTTTCCCCATAACGTTGCGAGGTTTCTCGGCATGAGAAAAATGAACAGGAAGGATTTTGCGCTTGTCACCCTGATGGTTTTTCTGGTTGCGGGACCGCCGATATTTCTGAATGCAATAACCGGCTTGTGCAGCAGGGCCGTTTTCGGGCCGGAAATTTTGAAAATACAGCCGTGGAAGGGAGATCTTGCGGCGCCCTTCATTTCTATCCTTGCGGGCGGAAAACCTCTTACTATTCTTTATGTAACGGGAGTTTTTGCCGCGGCGCTGTCAACCCTGTCGGCAATGGTAATGGTTATGGCGGGGAACGTAACAAGGGATATCATCCACATATGGAGGCCCAAGATGTCCCATGCGGTTCTTCTCAGACTGACAAAGGTGTTTATCGGGGTATTTCTTTTAATTCCTTTTTACTGGACTTTCAGGAATCCTCCTGAACTGCTGGCAGTTTTCATGGGATACGCCGCAATAGGGCTTGGAGGAATTTTTATTTTCTGTACGGCTGTCTCCTTTTACTGGAAAAGGGCCACCGCTTCAGGTGCAATTCTCTGCATGATTTACGGAGTGCTGGCTTCCTTGATAGGAGGCATTTTTGTGACAAAACAGAAGCTGGGGATGGGAACCCTTGAGTTCATAGTGCTTATAGGATGCGGTATTTTTTATTTTGCCGGAAGCATGCTGACAAAACCGCTCCCCGGTGAAAAGCTCAAACAACTATTCGGAGAAAAAAATGTTTAATCTTCCCTTATCTACGTTTCTTGTGTTTTTCTTGATACTGCCCGTCATTATTCTCTCATGGCTTTTATGGTGGGCGGTAACGTTTAAATAATGTCCGGTGAATATTCAACAATATTTAGGTACTGTCAAGAGACAGATGAAAAAGGCAGGCGGAGAGGCGGAGAGCGAATTGCGGAGGGACAGCAGCGAAACAAGCAAAACGA
>JAFGKM010000045.1 GCA_016928555.1 Candidatus Omnitrophota bacterium
AAACAGCAGGTAATGGCGGTTATGCCTACGATATCCTCAACCTTTGCGCCCCTCGAAAGGTCGCTTACGGGTTTTGCAAACCCCTGGAGAACCGGGCCGAAAGCGCCGGCGCCTGCGAGATACTGCGTAAGCTTATACGCTATATTTCCCGCGTTCAGGTCAGGGAATATCAGAATGTTTGCCTGTCCCGCAACAGATGACGGCTCCTTTATCTTCTTCTTTGCAACCGCCTCCACCAAGGCCGTATCGCCCTGAAACTCCCCGTCAATCATCATATCGCTTCCAACGGATATCTCTTTAGCCGCGCAGACGGCCTTCTGCACCTTCTCGACGAGAGGATGGGAAGCAGAGCCTTTTGTGGAAAACGACAGGAACGCCGTTCTCGGCTTTTCCCCCATGATTTTCGCGTAGCTCACGGAGGTTGCAACTCCTATCTCTGCCAGCTGTTTGTAATCCGGGTCGATATTAACCGCGCAGTCCGCATAAAACAGGGTTTTGCCTCCGGGAAGCGCCATGATGAAAAAGCTTGACGGCGTTGAAATGCCTTTCTGATACCCAACGGTAAGCGCAGATGCCTGGATTACGCTTGCCGTGGTATTGGCGGCTCCGGCTATCATGGCATCTACCCTGCCCGAAGCAAGAAGCATTCCGCCGAACACAAGGTCCTTTTTCACAAGTTTTTCGGCAACACGCGGTTTTACGTTCTTCCTGTTTGCGCAGTACAGTTCTGTAAGTTCAGGCAGGTCCGGAGACGTTTCAGGCTCAATAATGTCGCAAGCGGAAATATCCGCGCCGTTCATGCCGGCGGAAGACAGGATTTCCTCTTTTCTGCCGAGAAGAACCGGTTTTGCAATACCTGCTTTGCTTACCGCTTCCGCAGACTTTTGTATCCGTTCGTCGGCTCCTTCGGGGAAAACAACCTTCTTCTTTGCAAGTTTTGCTTTCTCTATAAACTTCTCTATCAAGGTCATAAGATATTCCTTTTGAGATTGCCGCGCTCCCTGCGTTCGCTCGCAATGACAAGGAGGAAGAGAAAAATCGCTCCGTTAAAAGAGTTTTTTATTGATTTTCCTGCCCGCGTCTGCGGCAAATCTGTAAAACGACCCCTTGAGAAGAGAATCTGAAGCGTCTTCATCAAGGATTGCCGTTACGCGCGGATGCATCTGAAGGGCTGAAGCGGTCACCATTCCTGTGACAGGACCTTCAAGAGCCGCCGCCACAATATCAGCCTTCTTTGCACCGTTTGCAAGGAAAATAATCTCCTTCGCCTCAAGAATTGTTCCTACCCCCATGGAGAGGGCAAACTTGGGAACATCGTCAGAACTGTCAAAAAACCTTGAGTTGTCGCTTATGGTCTGTTCATCCAGCGCCACAAGACGCGTCCTGGAAGCGAGGGAAGAGCCGGGTTCGTTAAATGCGATATGGCCGTCGCCTCCTATGCCCAGAACCTGCAGGTCGACGCCTCCCTCCTTTTTTATTCTTTCCTCATACATGCGGCAGGAGTCTTCAACGGCTTCCTTTTTCACGCTTCCGTCAGGGACAAAGGTGTTTTCTTTCTTTATGTTAATCCCGTTAAAAAGATTTTCGTTCATAAAGTATCGGTAACTCTGCGGATGTTCGGGCGAGAGCCCGTAATACTCGTCAAGGTTAAACGTCGTTACCCTTGAAAAATCCAGGCCTTCCTCCTCATGCATGCGTATCATCTCCCTGTACAGGCCTACGGGGGTACTGCCCGTGGCAAGGCCGAGCACGCAATCCGGCTTTTCCGTCACCAGCTCCTTTACAATAGCGGCCGCCTCTTTTGACACCGTTTCATAGTCCTTCAGTATCAGCACTCTCATCGTATTCCTCCTTATCCGCCTCCGCAAGCCTTTGTTTTTTGTCCCTGCCCGGCTCCTCAAGCTGTTTAAGCCCCAGAGAAATTCTTTTGTTTTCTGCGTCTATTTCAAGAATCATAACCTCTAATTTCTGCCCCTTTCTGAGAACCTCCGAAGGATGCTTGATGGATTCATCCGTTATGTTGGAGATATGCAAAAGCCCGTCTATGCCCGATTCCAGTTCAACGAATGCCCCGAAGTCAGTCACGTTGTATACCTTGCCTTTAACAATGCTGCCGACAGGATATTTCTCGGATATCTCCGGCCAGGGATTCGGCTCAAGCTCCCTCAGGCTGAAAGAAATCTTCTGTTCGTCTTTCTTGATATCTATAACCTGCACGGTAACATTGTCTCCCATGGCAACAATCTCGGAAGGCCGTTTTATCCTTCCGGTCCAAGAAAGTTCGGAGATGTGCAGAAGCCCTTCCACCCCTTCTTCTATCTTGATAAACGCTCCGTAGTCGGTAATATTTACAACCTTTCCCTCAACGGTTGAACCCACGGGATACTTTTCTTCTATATTCTCCCACGGATTCGGGGTTTTCTGCTTCAGCCCGAAAGATACCACCTGTTTTTCGGTATCAATGTCCAGAACCACTACCTCAACCTTCTGTCCTATGCTCAAAACCTGTGAAGGATAACTTATCTTGCCCCAGCTCATATCGTTCAGGTGGAGGAGCCCCACAATGCCGTAATCCAGCTCTATGAACGCTCCGTAATCCACGATATTCCTGACAGACCCGGTAACCAGCTGGTTCTTCTGCATCTCCGCAAGATATTTTTTCCTGTTTACTTCTTTCTCCTCTTCAAGATACTTGCGCCTTGAAACGACAATGTTCTTTCTTAAGGCGTCCAGGCTGAGAATCTTGAATTGAGACTTGGTCCCTACCAGCGATTGCGGATTGGTCAGCGGAGCCGTATCCGCCTGCGAGGAAGGGAGAAAAGCTATAACCCCTATGTCCACCCTGAAGCCGCCCTTAACGCTCCTGAATATGAAACCCCCTATGGTTTCGTCCTGCTCGTAGCATTTTTCCACCTTTTCCCAGTTCAAAATCACGTCTGCCTTCTCCTTGGAAAGGGGGACTAAACCGCTCACGTCGGGCTCAAGGGATTCAACGATAACGTCCACTTCTTCTCCCGGGACAATCTCGTCTATCTCCCTTTTGAACTCCTCCCTGATGGCAACTCCTTCGGATTTATACCCGATGTCTATAACAACGTCGTCGCTTGTCACTCTCACAACCCTTCCCTTGATTAAAGACCCGGGTTTAAATCCCGCTATCTTTTCTTCAAGCAGTTTTCCCACGTCAATCTTGCTCATTATACTGCACCTCCCCGTATCCTTTTTTTTTCATGTATTTTTTTACCGCAAATATAAAATCCTCCGGAGTAGACGTCCCGGATATCAACCCCGCCGAACGGATGCCTTTTAGAGACACTTTTTCAAGCTCTCCGAGATTTTCAATGTGAAAAACGCACTTGTTGAACCGCCTGCAGTTATGGCAGAGTTTTGCGGTGTTTGAACTGGTCTTTCCTCCCAGGACAAAAACAGCCTCCGCCTCCCTGCTTATACCGGCGGACTCCTCCTGCCTTTCTCCGGTAACCCTGCATATTGTATTGTAAATGATTGTCTTGCCTGCAAAAACCGGACTGGTTATAAAACGGCTGGCGCTCTTAAAATACTCCGTGAAAGAAAGAGTGGTTTGTCCTATAACCGCGGCTTTTTCTCTCTTCCTGCCGCCGGGCATGTCTTTTCCGTCTCTGGAAACGCAGGTGTTTCTGCCGTACTCTCTGAGGGCTACCACCTCCGGATGATTTTCGTTGCCTATTATTATAATAAAATATCTCTCCCTGTCCAATTTTTTTATCAGCGACTGTATTTTCTTTACTGAAGGACATGTGGCGTCAAATATCTCAACGCCTTTTTCCGTCAGCCTCTCAATCGTCGCAGGCCCTATCCCGTGCGACCTTACAATAAAAGGTCCTTTTTCCACCTCCGCTTCGCTGCTTACAACTCGCAGGCCCTTTGATTTAAGATTTTCCATAACAAGAGGATTGTGCACAATATCCCCTATGCTGTAGAGGCGTTTATGCTTTTTCAGAAGACGCTCCGCCGTCTGCACTGTCCTCTTCACCCCGAAACAAAAACCGATGTTGCCGGCTACAACCAGTTTCTTCATTTTCCCGTGTCCAGCCGGGAAGGATTGAGGCCTTCTCTCCTGCCTCTTAACGGCTGCAGTTTGCCCAGGGCATCCATTATCTCCCGGGCAATAGAAGGATAATCCTTGCCGGAACCCTCAATTTTTTTTCCTATAAAAACCCTGATTTTTACGGGCTTTATCATTTTGGAATCAACCGGCAAAGCCCGGCCCGGCCCGTCCAGGAAGACAGGCAGAACGGGGGCTTTGCTCTTGTAATGCAGGAACCCTATCCCCTGCTTAGCTTCCAGAAGCCGCGAGGTTCTGCTTCTCGTTCCTTCCGGAAAGATAACCAGCCAGTTTCCTTCCTTAAGAACTTTTACGCCGTGCCTGAGCGTCATGGAAGACATGATATCCCTTTCTATGGGAATTGCGCCGAGGTGCCTTATTAAAAAAGACAGGCACGGTATGCCGAATATATCGGCTTTTGCAAAATATTTCAGCCGTATCGGCAAGGCAAGGCCCAGAACAATAGGGTCCAGGTAGCTCTGGTGGTTCGGAGCCACAATGCAGGCAGACCCTACATCGGCAAGATTCTCCCTGCCTTTCACTTCAAGATGGAAGAAGAATTTGAAAAGCAAAGTGCCCAGGAACCTGGCATAGAAATAAATGAGCTTTTCCATTAAGGTATTTACCGCACGGGATTTATGCCAAAACAATAAGAACAGCCAGGACAGCCAGGAATATCAAGAATTTGACAATATACCCTCCGGACGCCGCTGTCTTTCTTGTAAAAATCCAACCTATAAAGGCGTATACGGAAAGGCCGGCGAACAATCCCTTTAGAATATATCCCAGCGCCGATTCTTTCATTGCTCCAGTATATCCTCAATAAAAGTTATCGCCGTAACCTTGTTTTTCAATACGGCAATTTTTTTTCTGTTTGGCGCAATGCCGTCTTTTTTCACCATCCTAACATATTCGTGCTTGCTGATGGACGTCTCGGAAACGTCAAAAGCGTCGGCGTCTTCAAGAAAAAAAGATATCTCGTCCTCCCCCGTCAAAGTCCCGATATAAACCCAGCCCGTGGGGGTGTCAAGAAGAACTCTCCTGTTATAATATATTCCGTTTTTCCCTTTCATCGTACAATAACAAATCAATGATTACGGAGATTATAACCCTGATTACGGCTATTGGTTTTTAATTGCATCTCTGTAATCCCTGCATCTTCATCAGTTTACAGCAAAAAGCCTCTTTTGACAAACTTCCCCCTGAAAGACTATACTTGTAGAAAAGTAAAAACTCAAAAGTTAAAAGTTAAAAATGAACAAAAGGTTCTAAAGTTTTTACTTTTAAACTGTAATTTTGACTTTTAACTTCTGCCTTCTAACTTTTAATTATGGATTTCTTAAAAATCACCGGGTCGGGCAACGATTTTGTTGTCATTGACAACAGAAAAAATGCCGTAAAAAAAAGAAAACAGGCTGCCGTTGCGTTATGCGGCAGGAAATTCGGGGTAGGGGCCGACGGACTGCTTCTTCTCGAAAATTCAAAAAAAGCCGATTTCCGCATGAGGGTATTCAATCCTGACGGCAGTGAAGCGGAGATGTGCGGCAACGGACTGAGATGCATCCTTCGTTTTGCCGCGGAATGCGGCATAGTCAGGAAAAACGCAATGCGGGTTGAAACGGGCGCCGGCGTTCTTGAAGGCGCGGTTAAAGGACGGACGGTAAAAGCACAGCTGTCCGTCGGGGGTAAGCCTGTAACCGGATTAACAATTCCGCTCGAAAGCGGAGAGATAACAGGGCACTTTATCAATACCGGCGTTCCGCACACCGTAATAGTTACGGATGAATTGAACGGCATCCGGGTAAACGAGCTGGGTCCTTTTATAAGAAACCACAGGATGTTTCATCCCAAAGGGACGAACGTTGACTGGATTGAGGTTAAAGGCAAACATTCCATCGGCATAAGAACCTATGAACGGGGAGTAGAAGGCGAAACTCTTTCCTGCGGGACGGGAAGCGCCGCGGGAGCAATAATAAGTTTTCTCCTGGGCAAAACAGTTCCTCCCGTAAAAGTAACCGCCCGTTCCGGAGAAATACTGACGGTTTATTTTGATTCCTCTCTGAGCAAAATCCATCTTGAAGGGAATATCTTCATCTCCTTCAAAGGAGAGTGGCTCGGCAAATAGAAAGAAAGGGTGATGAGGCATAACGACAAACTGCTCCTTTCGCTTGCAGGCCTGCTCGCAGGCATACTCCTTGCTTGCCGGGAAAATCCCCCGCTTATTCTCTTCCTCATTCCTGCCTCTTTGCTGACAGTCGCATTTTTGAACAGGAAGGCGCTCTTGTTCGCCGTCTTTATGTTTGCAGGAATCTTCTCTTCGTATCTCGCCGCAGGGCATCCTTCAGCCCGCATGGCGGACAGAATACCCGGCATAATCCCGGCGGCCGAGGGCGAGATACTTGAACTTAAGCCGCATAACTTTTCCGATGACTGCGTTGTCAAAATCAAAAAAATTTACTGCGTCTCGGGAGAAACGGAGAGTTTTTCCGGCAAAATGCTTATCAAGGCGGCTTACGGCAGGCAATTCACGCCCGGAGATTTCTTTTACGCAGAAAATATCAAAACAAGAAAAATTCCTGCTCCTAAAAACCCCGGGGATTTCGATTACCGTGCATTTATGAACAGGAGGGGAATATATATTGAAGGAAAACCCTCCTCTATTATCAAGCTTCCCGGAAGACGGTTCAGTCCTGCCGTACTTGCGAGAACCGCGCGTATGCATCTCTGCCGAAGAGTCGAACAGCTTTTAGCATATCATCCGGAAGAAAAAGAGCTTGTGGAAACGCTCCTGCTGGGCAAAGAAAAAATTCCGGGGTTTTTAAAAGAAGCGGGGATAAAAAGCGGCACCTATCATCTTCTCGTAATTTCGGGGCTTCATGTTGCTTTCATTATTCTTTTTCTCAAGATGCTTTTCATACCTTTCGGAAATTTCAACAACAGCCATCCTAAATTCTTTCCTTCAGCCGCCCTGATTCTTATATGGTTTTACGCAGGCATAACCGGTTTCAAAACACCTGTTGTCAGGGCGGTGCTGATGTTTACGTTCTTCTGCGCGGGAGAAATCGCGGAAAGGGATATAGACGGGCTTCACTCCATAATGGCCGCAATGCTTGTGCTTTTGCTCCTCAAGCCTTACGGCCTGTTCGACGCTTCTTTCCAGCTTTCATTCGCGGCCGCCGCAGGCATCATTCTGGCATGCAGGCGTTTTAACCTGCTCAACAGGAATTTTATGAGCGGGCTGGCATTGAGCAGTTTATCCGCACAGACAGCCGTCCTGCCTCTGATTTTTTATCATTTCGGTACATTCTACCCGGCGGGGCTGTTAAACAACCTTTTTTTTCTCCCCTTTACAGGCATAATTATTGTTCTGTCGCTTATCACCATTGTTTTCCCTCTTGTTTTCCTGCCGGTTTTAACAATCCTGCTGTCTCTGTTCCTGAAAGGACTTACCGTTTCGGCAGGTTTTTCTCCTACCCTGAAATTCTCCGCAGGCATTTTGCCTGCAGTAATTTTTTACTGTGCCGCATGGCTCGTCTTCTTTAAGCCAGCTCAAAAAACAGGCAGGGTTGTTCTCTATTCGGCTGCCGGAGCGCTTCTGCTTTTAAACATTGCCGGTTTTCTTCGCGCAAAAACGCCGGAGAAGGCGTATTTTCCTGCTTTCGGCAAAACTTCTGCGGTTTTTATCGCAAGAGGCGGCTCTCTCGCTTTCCTTGCCGACCACTACAAAAAACAGGAAATTGAGAACATATTGGTTCCGGCTCTGCACAAAGAAAGAGCCTCCCGCATTTCAGGGTTGTTTTATACAGAAACTTCTTTCAATCATCACGGAACGCTGAACTCGCTTCTCGGCGGAGCAAAACTTGCGCGGGTTTATGAACCGGCAAGCATGCGAAACTCATCCGTTTTTCCTTACATGAACTCCTATTATTATCAATCCATACCAGGCATGTTTGAATTCATTCCCGAGGGTTCCGTCTTGCCGGCGGCAGAATTTGAAGTTGAATTGCTGGGAGAAGAAAACAGCTGTATTGCTTATGTTGTGCGGAAGGGAAAGATAAGCATGCTTATTGCCCCTTATATCGGCGAATATGTCGCGGAAAAGATTAAAAACAGGCGATTTTCCATCGCCTGCATAGGAAACATAAAAAAATCACCGGGCGTTATGCGCAATATTAACAAAGTCGGGTATCTTTATCTCATACTTCCTGCCGGATATAAAAAATTCGGGATACTGCCTGCTCCGAGGGGTGCAACTTTTTATTTAAACTATTCTTCCGTTAAGGTTGTTTTTGACAAAAGCCCCTTCAGTATTTCATATTTATGCGAATAATGGTAAAATACAAAAGCAATACCAACCTTCACAGGGGAGGCGGAAAATGAACAGATTGCTTTTCACTGCCGCAGTGCTTGGAATATTGCTGGCAGGATGCGAAACCTGCGTTACAACAAAAGAGCCCGTAAAGACAAGCGCTGAATCAGCGGCTGCAACGGTACAACCCGCAGAGATTGAAGAGACGGCGGAAGACGCCGCTATTAGGGAACAAAAAGCCGCTGCCGAAAAAATTAAAGACTCTCTGACGAAGGGAGAAGCCGTAAGCGTTGCGGATAACCAGCCGGTTGTAGACGCTTTCGGCTCCCCTTATGCAAAATACCGCATGGAGACCGGCGATATTGAAATATGGTTTTACGATGATTTTTATCTGGTTTTCGACAAAGACGCCGTATCCATGAAAGACTATGAATTGACCATTCCTGCGGTAAATTGACATACGGAATGATTAAGTGTAAAATCTTTTGCTTCACGGGGCCGTAGTTCAGCGGTCTAGAATGCCAGACTGTCGATCTGGAAGTCGCGGGTTCGAATCCCGTCGGCCCCGCCAAGAAA
>JAFGKM010000046.1 GCA_016928555.1 Candidatus Omnitrophota bacterium
GTGCCGGATTTTCCGCTGGCAACGGAGATTTTTCCGCCTCCGGCTTCAACAGCCATCTTGCAGAAGGTTAATCCCAGGCCTGTCCCGTGCACCTTCCCGCTGGCGGCCAAGCCGGCCTGTCCGAATTTCTCAAATATTCTTTCCGTGTCTGCTTTTTTTATCTCCGGTCCGTTATTATGCACGGAAACAAAAACCTTGCCTTTTTCATGACGGCTTTCAATCGTTACGGCACCGCCTTCGGACGAGAATTTCAGGGCGTTGTCAAGCAGGTTGCTAATGACGCGCCTTATAATGTCCCTGTCAAAGGAAAATTCCGGCACGTTTCCGCGCAGAAAGGAAATCTTAACCTTTTTACTTTCAAGCCGGGGACTAACCTCGTTTATGATTTCCTCTATAAGGGGTTCTATCCTGCCGGGAGCTTTATGAAGGATGAATTTTCCCTGCTCCATTTTGTTGATGTCAAGAAGGTTGTTAACCATCTGCCATGTGTTTCTGCTGGAGCCGGAGATTATCTCAAGGTATTGGGTATCTTTAATCTGCCCGTCTCTTTTGATGTCCTCAAGCAGTGAATCGGCGGCTATGGACATGACGCTTACCGGATTTTTGAGGTCGTGGACAATCATATGAGTGAGGTCGTCCTTCATCTTCTCAAGGCGCGCTATCTCACTGCGGTAACGGTAGAAATAAGCCATTGAGAGGCAGGCAAGTTCGTTGTGGAAAAGCATATCCAGGGCAAATACCATTTTGGTCAGTTTCTTTTTGTCCGGATAATATTTCATCAGAAGCGGCATTGAAACCTCTTCAAAGAAATGGAGGGAGAAGATAATTTCCTCAAGGGAAATCCCCATATCTGTCAGTTCCCTGCCGAATTCAACCATCGCTTTGTAGTGCGGCTCAAGGTTCTGCATCTTTAAAGCGTCAAGGAAAAGATTAATCCACTTTGTGAAAACAATTTCTCTTTTTTCTTCGTTGAGCGCGCCTCTTTTTCCGAAGTGTTTCTTATAGAGGCCGCTCCAGTTTTTAAGCAGGGTGTTTTTGTATGGGGCGAGCGTTTCCCCGTGGAGGTTGAAAAGAGCTATCTGGGGCTTGAGGTCAAGCATTAACTCGGCAAAATCTTCTTTTATGTGTATTTGGACCATTGGGGAAAATGCCGCTTACCCGCCGTATTGCTGGAAAAGCGGCATTATGTCTTTAAGAAACTATTTTTTTGAGCGTGCGGCGATTTCCTTGTATATTTTTATTGCCAGTTCGTTTCCTCTGACGCCCTGGTCTATATTGGAGTTTACAAATTCGCCTATTGAAGCAAAATCAACGTTTTTCCCTACACCATATGCCATAGCTTTTGTTGCCTTTGCGTATTCTTCTCCGGACAAATTCTTCTTTATGGATTTGTCGGTTACGGACTCAAGCGCCTGAAGAGAAACTCCCTTTTTTGCGGCAGATTCCGCAGAATTCAGCATATCTTCGGCTTCTCCTCCGCCTCTGTTTTTGCGTATGCGGTCTCTTATTCTTTCAAGATTTTCCTGCCATTTTTCACGCTGTTCTTTTCCCCAAGTGTTCCAATCCGGGAATTCCACTATTATTCCTTTTTCTGCCGTCCCCTGTTTTTTTGCAAGTCCGGGAGGCAGACTGCCTCCTCCCCATCCTGTTTTTTCGCCCTTGCTCCATCCCGGAGGCTCTCCGTTCTTCCATTCCGCTTTTTCATCATCTCCCAGGTCTGGCGGAAGCCATATGTCTTCCAAGGTGCCTAACGTTCCTTCTTCTCCGGTCCTTTTTACCGGTCTTGACATGGAAAGTGCGGAACCTGCAAAAGAAACAATAACCGCAAAGACAACAATACTACGCAAGTTTTTTAAAAGCATGAGATTACCTCCTTGCGGCACTTAAACCTCTACATCCACGTGTTCGGTTGAAATCAGCGTGTTGTTTCTGAAGTAATCCACGGTTACCGCACGGATATTGCCCGTCAGGTTTCCGGGCGTGGCTATGATGTCTTCGGCAACCCCGTCTTCCGTTACGCGCGAATACTTGATTGTTGCGTTCTGCTTTGCCGCTTCGGTTGCCGCCTGCGCAACGATGTCGGAATCCGCTTCAACGACGGCATCCTTGTTATCCATTTTATATCCTATCCATCCGCCCGCCGCGGCTCCGGCCGCCGCTCCTATGATTGCGCCTCTCCACGGCTTGTTTGAATCAACGAGGGCGCCCAGGATTCCTCCCGCTACGGCGCCTATGCCTGCGCCTGTTTTTGTCTTGGGCGAAAGCCCGCTTATCGTTTCACAGCCGCTTAACAACATGCCGGCCAATAACACAACTACCAATAGCTTTTTCATAGGACCCTCCTTTAACCCCGTTATAAAACAACAAACAGAGAATTGTAGCGGCGGCCCTCCACTAATACTTTGGCGGGCAGGCATTCATGCCACGAAAAAAGATACAACAAATTACACAACCACTTTCGTGCAATAAATTGCACCGCTACAAGGATTACTGCTTTGTCCCGTTTACCTGCTTAAAAAGCGTTTTATGAGGAATTTAACTCTTCTGACAGAAGGCCATTCCGCTTTCGTGGCGACAGGGATAGCTCCCTTCGCTTCCGCGTCCAGCCTGTCTGCGGAAATCCCTTCTTTGTTTACCAGAAAGTTTTTAACCGCATTTACCCTGCGTTCGGAAAGTTTCTGGTTGTAAACGGAATCTCCTTCCGGGGAAGCGGAGCCGACAAGAATTACATTGACTCTCGGTCTTGCACGGAGCAAGTCGGCGTTTTCCTTCAGCGTCTTCTGTGCCGCGGCCGTAAGTTGTGCGCTGTCAAACGGGAAATATACGTCCTGCAGTTTCTGTACCGGCTTCGCAACTCTTTTTACAACCGGCTTTCTGTCTGCAACATAGACGTATCCCCTGTTGCCCCACCTTGTGGCTTCTTTGCCTGCCGGAGCATCAGAGGGTATCCACCAGCGGCCGCCTCTTTCAGTGTCGTATACAGGAGCTCTTTTCGCTCCCGACCTGCCGTACCATGAGAAATCCTTCTGTTCGGACTGAGTGGTGGCGCATCCTGTCAGGAACATACATAACAGAATCAGCGCCATTCCCACCATGCCTGCTTTCTTCATACATGCCTCCTTTGCCCCCGTCGGGGGTGTTTTCTTTTTTGTTTATTCAGCTACCAAAAATCCTACTTTGCGCGCAAAAGGCCATGAAGGCCGGGCTACCTCTTTTTCTCCCTTGGCCTCGGTTTTCAGCCTGTCTGCCGCAATTCCTTCCTTGCTGACCAGCTGGTTCTTTACCGCGTCCACGCGCCTTTCGGAAAGCTTCTGGTTGTATTCGGAAGCGCCTTCAGGAGAAGCGGAGCCGATGAGCACGACATTGACGTCCGGATGCGCCTTCAGGACATCAGCGTTATCTTTCAGCGTCTCAAGCGCAAGGGCGGTCAGCTGTGCGCTGTCATAAGGGAAAAACACGTCTTTCAGGTTTAAGAAGGAATACTTGACTTTTTCAACAATCTTGTCTTTGTAAACGATCTTTTCAACCGGCTTGTCCACATAGACGATTTTTTCCACCGGTTTGTCAACATAGACAATTTTCTCCACGGGTTTTTCAACTATCTTTTCCACTACCTTTTCCTGTATGATAACCTTAGGAGCCGGTGGGGGCGGAGGTTCGGGAGCAGGTTTTTGTTCTGCCACAAAAACGTAGCCTCTGTTTCCCCATAGTTCATTTTCCTGTCCGGCAGGCGCTTCAGCAGGTATCCACCAGTGGCCTTCTTTTACCTCGTCATAAACCGGTTCTCTTTCTGCTCCGGATTCTCCATACCATGAGAAGTCTTTCATCTCGGAAGTCGTAGCGGAGCATCCTGCAAACAACATGCTCAACAGTATCCCGGGCAATATTGCCCACAACAACATCTTTTTCATAAAAAACCTCCTTTACCCTTGAGGGTTTCTTTTTCCCCTGTGTTAATTCAGGAAAAAACACGGTAAGGTTTTCAATTTAATTATAACATAATTTGTTAATCCTGTAAACATTTTAAACATATTTGGGCTCTTTTGTAAAACGGGTATAATAATTCCATGGCAGACGTCTCCGTTTTGAACAACCGGAAAAGAGCCGGAACACGCAGAAGGAGCGGGGTTCTGGCTCCTCTGTTTTCTCTCTATTCACGGGAAAGTTTCGGAGTCGGGGATACCGAAGACCTGAAGCTTTTTGTCGACTGGTGCGTAAAGACGGGAAATTCCATAATGCAGCTTCTGCCGATGAACGAGGTCGGGGACAACTTTTGTCCGTATGAGTCAATAAGTTCATTTGCAATAGAACCGGTATACGCTCCCGTGGGCAGGGGCTCTTTCAAACTCTCTGCGCGCAGAGTCCGCGCGGACTACGGCGTAAAAGGGAAAAAAAGGGAACTGCTCCGCAGGATGTATATAGAGTCCGGCGGTATTCTGCCCGCTGAAGCGGAGAAATTCAGGAGAAAAAACTCCTGGTGGATTGAAGATTTCTGCATGTTCAAGGTTTTGAAAAGGCGGTTTGGGTTCAGGCCGTGGTACGAATGGTCCGATGCATACAGGAATCGCTCATCTTCCGCCTTGAAGGAGGTTTTTTCGGCAGAGAGGGCGGAGATGGATTTTGAGGCGTGGGTGCAGTGGTTCCTTTATGAACGGATGCGGGAGTTTAAGGCGTACGCAGGTGAAAAAGGCGTGCTTGTCATGGGCGACCTGCCCGTCGTCATCAACCGCGACAGCGCCGACGTCTGGGCGCATCCGGAATTTTTCAAAATGGAACTTGCCGCCGGTGCGCCTCCCGATATGTTCTGCGTAAAAGGGCAGAGATGGGGCATCCCGGGCATGCCTACCTACGACTGGGAAAAGATAGAGGGCGGCGGCTGGCGCTACATAAGGGAAAAACTGAAATATGCGGAGGAATTCTACGATATCCTGCGGATAGACCACGTAGTAGGGCTCTTCCGCATATGGAGCATTCCAATTGAGGAGCCGCTTGAGAATGAAGGGCTGAACGGTTTTTTTGACCCGCCGGATGAAAAGCTCTGGAGGGAGCATGGAAGAAAGATTCTTTCAGCCATGCTTGAGAGTACCGGCATGCTTTTATGCGGTGAAGACCTCGGCGTTATACCGGATGCATGCCCTGAAATAATGAAATCTCTGGGCATACCGGGGATTGACGTCCAGCGCTGGAAGAAAGAATGGCGCGGAAGCGGGGATTTCCTTCCTCCCGAAAAATACCGTCAGCTTTCCGTCGCGGCTCTTTCAACGCATGACACCTCAAACTGGAATGACTGGTGGGAGAGGGAAAGTTCGGCGCGGGAGAGGGAGCAGATGGGAAAACTTCTCGGGATTTCCGTGCATCCGGAAGGAAAGGCATCTCCGAAGATAACGGAAGCGGCTTTAAAGTTTATCCTTGAGGCGCGCTCCGTTTTTTCCATACAGCTGATTTTTGACTGGCTCAATCTTTCGCCGGGGATTCTCAAGGGGTGGCAGTCTGCGTACCGCATAAATACCCCAGGCACCGTCAGCGGCAACAACTGGTCTGCCGTTCTGCCCGTGTTTCTTGAGGAACTTATGTCCAACGGCGTATGCGATAAAATACGCACGCTCATTGCAGAATCCGGGAGGTTGCCGTAAAGCGTCTTGCCTTTTTTCCCCTTCTCCCCTTAGGGGAGAAGGTCAGGATGAGGGGTGATTTCAGGTAAAAGGAAATTAAATATGGGAGAGATAAAACAAAATACTGGAACGAAAGAAAACAAAAAAACCGTCAGAATTTTTGCGGCGGCGTCCTTTTTCAACGACCTCGGTTCGGATATCATCTATCCGGTATGGCCGCTTTTCGTAACCACCGTGCTGGGCGCAAACATGGCCGTCCTCGGGTTTCTCGACGGGCTGGGAGAAGCGCTTGTCTCCGTATCGCAGGCGGTATCAGGCTATATTTCGGACAGGATAAAAAAGCGCAAGGTTTTTGTCTGGACTGGATACCTTCTCGGCTCCGCATCAAGGGTGGGATACGCATTTTCGTCCGTATGGCAAAGCCTGATACCTTTCAGGATTCTGGACAGGGCCGGAAAGATTAGAAGCGCCCCGCGCGACGCAATCATCGCGGATATATCCACAGCGGGGAACAGGGGGGCAAATTTCGGCTTTCTGCGGGCCGCCGACAATCTCGGAGCTGTCTGCGGCATCGTGATATGCCTGCTCCTTTTTAACCTTATAGGATACAAGAATCTATTTCTGCTTGCGGCGGCGCCGTCGGCTGTCGGCGCACTTCTTGTTATTTTCCTGATAAAAGAGAAGAAGGGGGAGAAGGGGATATACAAGAGGCTTACGCTTAGAGATATTGACGGGAATTTCAAGCTTTTCCTACTGCTTAGTTCTTTCTTTGCGCTCGGCTCTTTCAGCTATTCTTTTCTGCTCATATATGCAAAAACGCTCGGTTTCCGGACCGTTTTTATACCGGCGCTGTATCTTGTCCAGACCGCCGCCGCTTTTCTTGTTTCCATCCCGTTCGGCCGGTTGTCGGATAAAATAGGAAGGAAGAAGGTAATCCTGATTTCTTTCTTCCTGTGGGGGTTCGTGTGCCTTAACTGTATTTTTCTGAAGGCATACTGGACGATTTTCCTCGCTTTTGTTCTGTACGGGGCGCATAAAGGCGCAATAGAGCCGGTGCAGAAGGCATTTGTCTCCGAGCTTGCGCCGGAGAGGTACAGGGCGGGCAGTCTGGGCGCTTTTCAGATGGTTATCGGCCTGTGCGCTCTGCCCGCCTCCCTCTTTGCCGGCCTGCTGTGGGATAGAATCGGGATGGAGGTTCCTTTTTACCTTTCGCTGATTTTAACTGCAATCGCAACAGTAATGCTGTTTTTCGTAAAAGAAAAAAGGAAGTGACAATCTCTCTTTTCTCCCTCTCCCTTCTGGGGAGAGGGATGGGGTGAGGGGAAAATGCCGGAGAACATGACAATGGAAAAAAGAATATTTGACGTTGAGGGAATGCACTGTGCCGCATGCGCAAAAAGCATAGAGAAATCCGTTAAGAAACTTTCCGGGGTCCGGTCCGCTTACGTAAATTTTGCCGCAAAAAAACTTTACATTGAAGGCGAAGGGGTTGACGAAGCGGATATCCTCAAGGCGGTTTCATCCGCCGGAGATTACATTGCAAGACCAGCGGGAGCCGGCGCCGCGGAGGACGTTGAAATAGCGGAGATGGAATCAGCGCGCAGGAAGGCTTTGTATTCATGGATTTTTGCCCTGCCGGTCGGCGTACTGATGGTTTTTCACATGTTTTCACATGTTTCCGCGGCGGCCGAATTTATCCTTGACTTGTTTTTTATCCTCGCCGCAATTCCTGTTTTGTTCGTCTTTGGCAGGAAAACTTACGTTTCGGCTCTTAAATCGGCGCGCACACGTTCATTCAATATGGACTTCCTTATTTTCATGGGAACGATAATTGCATTCATAACCGGCCCTCTGAAATATATCCTGCCCGTTGAGAATTATTCCGCCATAGCGGCTATGATAATGGCTTTCCATCTGACAGGCAGGTATGTTGAGGCGGGGGCGAGAGGCAGGGCGGGTATTGCAATAAAAAAACTTCTCACGCTTGAAGCGAAAGAAGCGGTTGTCATAGAAGACGGCATTGAGAAAAAAATTCCGGCGGACACCCTGAAGGCCGGCAATACGATGCTGATAAAACCGGGAGAAAAGATTCCCGCAGACGGCATTGTCATAAAGGGCGAAAGCGCGGTGGATGAATCAATGGTCAGCGGGGAGAGCATGCCGGTGGAAAAGAAAGAGGGGGATAAAGTTATAGGGGCTACGGTCAATCAGGACGGTGTTTTGTACGTGAAGGCGCTCAAGGTGGGGAAAGATACGTTTTTGAGCGGTATCATCAGGCTTGTGGAGGAGGCGCAGGGCAGCAGGGTTCCCATACAGCAGTTTGCCGACAGGGTTACCGGCGTTTTTGTTCCCGCGGTGCTGATTATCGCCGCCGCAACCTTTCTTGTGTGGATTATTTTCCCCGGGTTTATGAGCGGGATAAAACCTGCATTTGCTTTCCTCCCTGTGTCAAGTTCAGGCGCCGGCACACTGACGCCGGCATTATTTGCGGCCATAGCTGTTCTTGTGATTGCGTGCCCCTGCGCGCTGGGGCTGGCTACGCCCACCGTTTTAATGGTTGCCTCGGGAATCGGCGCTGAAAAAGGGATTTTCATCAGGCGCGGGGAAGCGATACAAACGATGAAGGACGTTTCAATCGCTGCTTTTGACAAGACGGGCACAATAACTAAAGGCGCGCCGGAATTGACCGATGTAATACCTGCGGGTGCGGAAACTGACCGGAAAGAATTGCTGAAGGTTGCGGTATCCATGGAATCGGTTTCGGAGCATCCGGTGGCAAGGGCTGTTGTTTCCGCGGGAAAGAAGGAAAACATAGAGTCGTATGAAATAGAGGAGTTTCAAATCATTCGGGGGAAGGGAATCAGGGCTTCAATCAACGGTAAAAAATTTATTATAGGCAGTGGAAGGCTGATGGCGGAGGAAGGGATTGACCTGAAAGCGGCGGAAGCCTCAATGGCAGAGATGGAGGGACAGGGTAAAACCGTTATGTGCGTTGCCGCAGGGCAAAGTATAATTGGAGTTATTGCCGTTGCAGATACCCTTAAACCCGGAGCTAAGGAAACCATAAGCAGGTTGAACAATTTCGGTTTCAGGACTGTCATGCTGACCGGCGATAATGGAAGAACCGCCTCGGCCGTGGCAGGGCAGGCAGGTATCCTGGAAGTCAGGGCAGATATTCTGCCCGATGATAAAATGGCGGCAATCAGGGAACTCCAGAAAGAAGGAAAGGTTGTTTTTGCCGGCGACGGCATAAACGATGCGCCCGCGCTGAAACAGGCGGATGTGGGTATTGCCATAGGCACGGGAACCGATATAGCGATTGAGGCCGGCGATATCATACTTGCAAGAGGTGACCTTGACGGAGTTGTCTCCTCAATTCTGCTTAGCAGGGAAACGTTCAAAAAAATCAGGCAGAACCTTTTCTGGGCGTTTTTTTACAACGTTGTCGCTATTCCTCTGGCAGTAATGGGGGTTATGCATCCGGTTGTGGCGGAGATAGCTATGGCAACATCATCGGTTTCCGTCGTCACCAACGCCGCCCTCCTACGCCGCGTAAAAAGGTCAATCTGATACGTGTTAGTCGGGGAAGAGGGGGGTTGAGAGGTATCTTTCGCCGGTATCGGGAAGCATGACTACAATGAGTTTGCCTTTGTTTTCCTTCCTTTTTGCAATTTGGATGGCAGCCCACAGAGCCGCCCCTCCGGATATGCCCGCAAGAATCCCTTCCGTTTTTGCAAGGAGGCGCGCGGTTGATATCGCATCGTCATCCGTTACCCCGACTACTTCGTCTATGATATCCCTGTTAAGAACCTTGGGAATGAACCCAGCACCTATTCCCTGAATTTTATGGGGCCCGGGTTTGCCGCCTGACAAGACGGGAGAACCGTCGGGTTCCACCGCCACAGCCTTAAATTGCGGCCGGCGCTTCTTGATTACTTCCGCTACTCCGGTTATAGTGCCTCCTGTTCCGACTCCCGCTACCAGTATATCTACCTTGCCGTCCGTATCCCGCCATATCTCTTCGGCTGTCGTTTTACGGTGGATTTCGGGGTTTGCGGGGTTTTCAAACTGCTGGAGTATTATACTGCCCGGTATTTTCTTTGCAAGTTTTACCGCCTTGTCTATAGAGCCCTTCATTCCTTTTGCGCCTTCTGTCAGTACAATTTCGGCTCCCAAAAATTTCATCAGTTTCATTCGTTCAATCGACATCGTTTCCGGCATGGTTAGGATAAGCCGGTATTTTTTAACTGCGGCCGTGAATGCAAGCCCTATGCCCGTGTTGCCGCTTGTAGGTTCAATGATGACGCCGCCCTTTTTAAGCAGTCCTTTTTTTTCTGCGGCTTCTATCATTGCGACTCCTATGCGCTCCTTCACGCATCCGAGAGGGTTGAACGATTCAACTTTCGCAACTATATCGGCGCCAACCCCTTTCGCTATCCTGCTTAACCTGACCAGCGGCGTGTTTCCCACAGTTTTTGTTATGTCGTCAAATATCTTTGTCATGATAAGCCCCCATATTTATCCTGTCATACAATTATTATCATAATAGTAATATTAGTCCCTGTCAAGGGATCTTTATTTTTGACTGAATATTAAATCCACCCTGACCCTCCTTTGTTAAAGGAGGGAATGTAAGTGAAGGAGGTTCAGAAGGTGGGGCCGAGATAGATGTAAACGGTCCCGTTGTCAGGGGAACGGATTCCATATCCGATGTAGAAAGGGCCCAGCGGCGTGTCCGCGGCGGCAAAGACGGAGCCGGATAAACGCATATTGTCAAAAGAGATGTCTTCAAAATCGTCCCACGCCTTTCCCGCTTCCAGAGAAGCTCCGAGGAAATAACCGTCTATGTTTAAAGGAAGCTGTTTTTTTATCTCGCGCATGTATGTAAGCTTGAGAAGTCCGGAGTAATCGCCCGCAAACCTGTTTTCGCAAAAACCGCTCATTCTGTGGAATCCTCCGAGGGAAAACTTCCGGTATTCGGGCAGGTCGGTGCCGAGACTGCTTGAAGCTTCAAGAGACGCAATGAGGGTGTTGCGCCCGTGGCTTAATGCTCCGGCTGTCTTGACCGTCAGCATACGGAACTCCTTTTCTTCATCCCTGCCCGGGGCGGTTCCCCTGTACCATGCGCCGAAATATGTGCCCTCTCTCGGAAAAACTATGCTGTCCATCCGTTCAATGACAAGAGAGCCGGTAATCAGGAATTCGTTGGTTTTGTAGTCGGGCAGAGCGGCATCTCCGATTGAAGGCTTGCTTATAACGCTTTCTCCCAGAACTCCCAAACGGAACTGTCCCTGGTTGCCGAGATTGACGCCTGCGTCTATGCCCGCTTCGGTAAGGTTTGTGCGGTAGCGCGCATACCTATTGTCATTTTCGTAAAGGTCAGTATTCCTGAGGCTGTAATTTACCAGGGGCGCTATGAAGAAATGCTCTCTGTAATCAAGAGGCTGGTAAAATTCCGCTTTAAACGAGTGGTTTATCCCTAAACGGGCATGGAGGTTCAGCTCGCCTCCCATGCTGTTTATCCTTGTCATCCTGTATCGTATCAGGGGGTTAAAATCAACCGCACTGTTGAATCTCAAACCGAAATAAAGATAGTTGGGCCCCCACGGTTTAACGTGCGGTTCAATAACGAGGCCTTCTTCGTTTCCTCTCTTAATCAGCCGGTAATCCACTCGGTCAAAAAAGCCCGTCGCGTAGATATCCGTGATGTCGCGCACGATATCCGGGGGGTTCAGCGTTCCGCCCGGCACCGTTTTGACGCGCTCCCGCACAATCTCCGGCGAAATATTTTTTGCCTGTTTTATTTCAAGGAAATCAATCTTTGCCGGCTTTTCCCTTCGCCAGCCGGATATTTTTGCCTGATACAGCTTGTATTCATCTTCCGCCACAGCCATTGCGGAAAGCGCAGAGGCGGATTTCCCGGCGGCTTCCTCCCCGCCCGCTATTATCCCGGCGGCTTTCCTGAAATCGGTGTTGGCAAAACCCGGCAGTTCAATGCTTATAAGTATATCCCCTTCTTTAAGGAAGGATTTCTGGTATTTCAGGTCCCTGTGGCTGTATATTGCGAGCACCTGTTTTGTTACGTCAATCATTGAATTAAGATTTTCGCGCCCCGCAAGCGGCTGGCTGACGTCCGCGGCGATAATTCTCTCCGCACCCGCGGCTCTTGCCGTTTCTATGGAAAGGTTGGCGGCTATGCCTCCGTCAACAAGCAGTTTTTTATCAATCTCCACGGGTGAAAAGACGCCGGGTATCGCCATACTTGCCATTATCGCTTTTGCCAGGTCGCCGGAAGCAAGGTCAACCCTGTCGCCGGTTTCAATGTTTGCCGCGACAGCTCTGAACGGAATTGCGAGCTTGTTGAAATCGTCAACCGTCAATGCGGGCAGAAGTATTTCGTTGAGGGCGAGAGAGAGTTTCTGCCCTGCGATTATTCCGTGCGGTATCCGTACTTTTCCTTTGGAGTACCCTATTTCTAAACCCTGCGCATAATCGGCCGAATCACTTCGGATATGGTAAGACTGCTCAAGCGGCTTGGGATTGTCGGAAAATATGTCGTTCCAGTCCACCGCCTTGATTTTCCTTTCAATCTCGTCGGGGGAAAGCCCCGCGGCGAAAAGCCCTCCAACAACCGCTCCCATGCTGGTGCCCACGACCATGTCCACGGGGATGCGCATTTCTTCCAGAACCTTTAAAACTCCCACATGCGCAATCCCGCGCGCTCCCCCTCCGCTAAGCACAAGCACGGTAAACGGGTGCCGCGGCGCAGGGGAGGTTTCAGCGGATGCGGAAGCGGCGGAAACCGTGAACAGCAGAAAGAGAGCAAGAAGTTTTTTCATCAGTATTCATTGTATTTTTTGTAAAGCGCCGTGTCAATTCCTGCACGGTTGTCCGGCGCGGTTGACATCCTTTAAGCAAGTGTGCTAAATTGGTGGAAACTTTCTTAAAGGGGACTGAATGAAGGCATTGTTATTATCCGGAGGCGAAGGGACGAGACTGCGTCCTTTTACGCTGACTACCCCAAAACCCATGCTTCCCGTTGCGAACGTCCCGTTGATATCCCGCCAGTTTGAACTTCTGAAAAAACATAACGTTGACGAGGTGATTGTATCTGTCGGGTATAAGGCGGAATATTTCAAAAGTTGTGTAGCGCCTCTTGCTGAAAAAGCCGGATTGAAAATACATCTCTGCGTTGAAAACACCCCTCTGGGAACGGGCGGCGGCTTGAGGAACGCTTACAGCCTTTTCAGAAAAGCCCCCTCTCCTTTTTTTGTTTTCAACGGGGATATAATTTCCGATTTGAATCTTGAAAAAATGCTTGAGATTCATAAAAATGCCGGAGCCTGCGCCACAATCGCCCTTGTAAAAGTAAGCAACCCCTCGGCTTACGGCCTTGTTTTGACGGATGCGGATATGAAGATTAAAAAATTCATTGAAAAACCGAAGCCGGAGGAGATAGTGACGGATGCAATCAACGCGGGGGTGTATGTTTTTTCCCCTGAAATCTTTGATGCGATACCTCCGGACAGGCCCGTTTCCCTTGAAAGGGCTGTTTTTCCGTATCTGCTTGAGAGCGGAAAAAAATTCATGGGATACGTTCATTACGGATACTGGATTGACGCGGGTACCGTTGAGAAATACAAAAAGGCAAACTTTGATATGGTCAAGGGCGGACTTTTAACCGGGGAAAACACCGTTTTGAAAGAAGGCGTGAAAACAGTGGGCAAGGCTATCATAGGAGAAAACTGTTCTGTCGGGAGGGGCGTTCTTTTGCAAAACAGCGTTATTTTGAACAACTCCGTCATAAAAGACGGGTGCATTGTTTCGGACAGCGTTATAGGCAATGAGGTTTTAATCGGGAACAAAAGCGAAATAAGGGGCGCCGCTATTGCCGATAAAAGTCTAATCAACTCTTACAGCCTGATAACGGGGGGATAATACCCCCCCCGTTGCCAGCCTATTTACTTATTTTAATTCTTTGTGGCAGAACCACCAGTCGTAGCTCTTAAACTCTCCGGCTTTTGCTTTTGCAAGGCGCTCCTTCGCGGTCTTTACGTCCCTTGCGGGCGAAATGATGACATTTGAGCCTATCAGTTCGTTCTTCGGCCAGTCTGCAGGGGTCGCAACCCCGTTCTTGTCAGATACCTGCAGTGCCTCCAGAGCTCTGAGTATTTCGTCAAGGTTCCTTCCTATCTCCTGGGGATAATAAAGTATCAGCCGGATTTTCCCCTCGGCATCCACGATAAAAACCGCCCTTACCGTATTTGTGCCCTTGCCCGGATGTATGAGCCCGAGGGTTTCGGCAACCTTGCCCGTGTCGGCTATAATAGGAAATTCAACCTGCACATCCAGATTTTCTTTGATCCATTCTTCCCACTTAATGTGAGCAAATACCTGGTCTACGCTCAACCCTATAAGTTCGCAATTCAGTGCGCGAAACTTGTCATATCTCTTCTGGAAAGCTACAAACTCGGTTGTGCACACCGGCGTGAAATCTCCCGGATGGCTGAACAGTACAAACCACTTGCCTTTGAAAGCGTCGGGAAGCGTTTTGACTCCGTGCGTTGTAACCACCTGCATGGCGGGGAAAACATCGCCCAGAAGGGGCACTCCTTTCTGCTCCATCGTCTTTTCCATTTCTCCTCCTTTGCCCCGAATTGACGTTTTTTGTCATTGCGAGCCCCGTTTATTTGGGGCGCGGCAATCTCAACCTTTTTGTCAGGGCGCTATGTTGTAATCATTACAATACTATAACTGTTTCATTATACCCGCATATTTCATGGTTGTCAATACAAGATGATAAAATACGCGGTTGTTCAAGAGGATAACGTATGGAAATAAGTAATTTTGTGTTTGCTGTATTTTCTTATCAGCTCTTCTGCCATGTTTTTATAGCTTCTCTTCCTTATAAATGCGGCAGGGCCCGGCTTTCCGGGGATGATTAAAAAACCTTTTTTATGCGTTTTTGCCAGCATTGCAATCTGCTCATTTTCCTGTTTGTTCTTTCCCAGCACAATGCCGCTTGACTCAAAATGCCTGCCAACCTTCGCCATGGCTATGTCAAATTCATCCAGTTTTCTTTTCAGGCGCAGAAGGGGCGCAACTTTTTTGCAGAACTCTTTTTCGCAAAGCAGGCATCCGCCCGCAGGGTTGGGGTATGTAATACCGAATTTGCGGGCGAGCTCCATCTGCCGCTTTCGCTGTCTTCCTTCTATGGCTTCCAAACGGCTTCTGTCTATCAGCCCTTTTTTTTCCGCTCCTGTTTCCGGCAGAATTTTTGCGCTCAATGGCCTTAATATTTTTCCTTTGAGCCCTGCCCGGGATTCTATGAGCCGGAGTGTTTTTTTCTTCTGGCTCATGGGCCTTTCTCCCGCAACTTCCCCCGTGACTATTATATCCGCTTTGAGCTCTTTTGCGATTTTTTTTGTTTTTTTGAACATGAAGATGCGGCAGTCAATGCACGGGTTGAGCGCCGCGCCTCTCCCATGCTTCGGAGCCCGCAGGATTTTCATGTAATCCGTCAACAGTCTCCCTTTGGTGCAGTCGGCAAAGTGAAGCCTGATATGCTGTTTCTGTGCGAAGCCGAATACGCAGAACCTGTCGCTGCAGCATCCCTCGCCGAATGGCAGTATGAAATGGAGCGCCTCCACGTTTTTGCTGCCCAACTGCTGTTTCATCATCATAAGGGCTAGCCGGCTGTCAAGGCCGCCGGACAACAGTACAAGGGCTTTTGCTTTTTGTTTGCTTTGCATTCTATAATTATATCATGGAAAAGATAATAAAATCTCGCATAAGAACTAAAATACTGTGCACCGTCGGGCCCTCAAGTTCATCCGAAGCGGTTTTGAGGGAGATGATGAAGGCGGGGATGGATGCCGTGAGGATAAATTTTTCGCACGGCGGTCACAAAGAGCATTTAGAAAGGATTGAAACCATCCGCCTGCTCAATAAAAAATACCGCCGCGGGATAAGGATACTGGCCGACCTTGAAGGCGCAAGGATAAGAGTAGGGCGTTTAGGCGGACGCGGGCAGATGCTTCTTGAGAAGAATAAAACAATTTATCTGTCCGCCGGCGAGCCGGCCGCAGGCGATAAATGCATCCCCTTTGATTACGAGGGAGAGCTTAGCGACATTGAGCCGGCAGAATTCGTATACATTGACGATGGGAATATCGTGCTTAGGATAGAAGATATTGAGAAACGGCGGATAAGGCTGAAGGTGGTTTCCGGCGGCATGCTCAAAGAACGGAAGGGCATCAACATACCGGGCGCAAAGCTGAAATTCCCCCTTCTCTGCGATAAAGACAAAAAGGACATTGATTTAGCTCTTGAGAGCCGCGTTGATTACATCGCGCAGTCGTTTGTGAGAAGCAGGCATGACATAACCGCTCTGAGGGAATATATAGGCGGGGGGAGAGTGCCGAAGATTGTCGCAAAGATTGAATGCCAGCAGGGGATAAACAACATAGAGGAAATAATAAAGGTCTCCGACGGCATAATGATAGCGAGGGGCGATATGGGCATAAGTATCCCCGTGCAGAGAGTCCCCTTCGTGCAGAAGGAAATCATAAAGCACTGCAGGAAGCACGGAAGGTTTTCAATAACAGCCACCCAGATGCTTGAGAGCATGGTTGAAAACCCGTTTCCCACGAGAGCGGAGGTCAGCGACGTGGCAAACGCCGTCCTTGACGGTACTGATTTTGTAATGCTTTCTGCCGAGACGTCGGTTGGCAAGCATCCCGTTGCATGCGTGAGGATGATGAATAGTATTATCAAGTACGCCGAACAATACAAACCGGCTTAATTTCATCCGTAGAGCCTCGTTGTCTGCGTCGTCGTTTTCCTCGGCGTATTTTTACTGCCGCATCACCGTGCGGCCTTCTTCAGGCGGGACACTTGACCGCCCCCGGCGAGGCGGTCTGCATTCGGCTTCTCTCGTCGCTCTATGATAAAAAACATCATGGCATCCGTGCCCGCTCCTCTTTCAGACGCCCGCTTCAGAAACCGCGCGGCGATGCACACTAAAAAAAGCAGATATGCGTGTGTTTAAAACAGGAGTTTGAGGGCGGCGGCGGCGGTAAGAATCTGCACGATGATATTAAATGCTTTTTCCGGGAGTTTTTTCATGACGGCTATCCCTGCCAGAGCGCCGGCCGCCACCGCCGGAAGAATGATGAAATTGAGCCGCATTGACTCCGCATTTATCAGCCCCAGATTGGCGCTGAAAGGCACCTTCACCCAGTTCATGATGAAAAAATACCATGCGCCGGTTCCTATAAATTCTTTTTTTGGCAGTCCCATGGCAAGCAGGTAGATAATCATTATGGGCCCGGCCGCATTTGCCATCATCGTCGTCGTGCCCGCCAGCAGTCCGAGGAAAGCCGCAAACCACCAGCGCTCCGGTATATTAAGTTTGCCGGTATCCCTGCTTTTCCACCAGTGGTTGAGCGCAAGTATGGAGAGTATTGTCAGAGCTATGACTGGCTTCAACTGCCGGTCATTAATTTTGCCGAGGGAAAAATAGCCGATTATTATTCCTAAGAATGCCCAGGGGATAATCCTTAAAAGATGTTTCCATACCGCCTGCCTGCGGTAGTAAGCCACTGCGAATAGGTCGCCGCAGATGAGCATCACCAGCACAAGTCCCGTTGAATGGCGCGCGGGCAGAGCCATCGCGGATAAAATAATTGCCAGCATCCCCAGACCCGGCACGCCGGTCTTGGAAATGCCTATTAAAAGGCCGCTGAAAAGAAGGAGAACGATATTCAGAGGCGACAGTGTGTATATTGATTCCATTGCGGTTATCCGGCAAAAAAGGATACCGGTTCAATGTCCGACATGGTGCGCAGCCCGGGTTTTGCCCTCAAAACCACCGGTATTGCGTTGGCTATAATGGCGCAGGTGGCTATATCTCCGTTCACTCCGTTTTTTATTGTAACGTCCATCTCGGGGGTTCCTTTAATCACCGTGCGGTCGTATGCGGGGGAGATTCCAGCCGCGGCTGTGAATGTTAGCGTTATCAATTCTTTCTTTTCCGAGAAGCCGCGTCCTGTCTGTTTCACGCCAAGAACCATGCCTTTGTCAATAACCTTCCCGTTTACTGTCAGGAGTTCCTGCGCAATCACAGGCTCAATCACGTCTTCCGTGCGGTCAAGGGTCCATCCCATGCGCCCCGCAATCATATGCATGGATTCGGTCAGCCCGACATGTTTCAGAGTGCCTTCTTTAACCCTGTTCGTGAATTCTTCCGGGGTAATCCCTATCCCGACCTTCTGCTGGAATGGTATGCGCCGTTCCGCCGCGTTCTGTACGCGCTCCACGGTTATCCGTTCAACATTTCGGCAGACACCGCTCATCGCTATGGGAAGGAAATCCATCAGGAATCCGGGGTTTACTCCCGTGGAGAGGACAACCGCGTTATTCTTTTTAGCGAGAGCGTCTATCTCTTTTGCCGTTCCAGGCGCCGTGACCCAAGGATAGGATAATTCTTCGCAGGTGGAAACTATGTTTATTCCGTAAGAAAGTATTCCGGCGACCTGCCCTTTAATCTTTGCGATGGACGAGGCAGTGGCGAGTACGACGGCGTCAATATTTTTTCCGGAGAGAACTTTTCCCGCATCGCTTTCTATAAGTACGCCCGTCTTTTTCTCCAGCCCGGCAAATTCGGCAAGGTCCTTTCCTTTTTTGTTTTCGGCTATATCTATTGCTCCCGCAACCTCAAAATTTTTGCGTTCGTACAGAAAACCCGCAATTTTCGCCCCTATTGGACCGACCCCGTAAATCGCTACTCGTATTTTCTTCTCCATTTTCTCCGTCCTTTGATAGCGGGGTCAACTCTTGACACTTGACATTTTTTTATTTCAATATTTTTGTGATGAGAAAAATGATGCTGTTTTGTCAAGTGTCAAGAGTTGACCCCAATCTCAGCAAATCCTCGGCAGTTGAGTGCCTGAAAGCATATCCACTATTCTTTTGGAGCCGATTGACGTTTCCATGATGACTTTACCTTTCGGCTCTCTTACAACCTCACCTACCACTGCGGCCCTTTTCCCTAAGGTGTGTTTTTTCATAACGCAGAGAATCTTATCGGCGTCTTTACTGCCGCATATGACTATTATCTTGCCTTCATTGGCTAAATAAAGCGGGTCAAACCCCAGAATTTCGCACAGGGAGTTTACCTTCGCTGATACGGGGATTTCCTTTTCGTAAAGGAGGATTCCCACATCCAGCCCTTCTGCAATCTCGTTCAGCGTAGTTGCTGTACCTCCCCTTGTAGGGTCCCTCATGAACCTGATTCTGCCGGATAAGGCGAGTATTTCGCGTATCAGTCCGTTCAGGGGTGCGCAGTCGCTTTTTATCCCCGCTTTAATTCCGAATTTTTTCCTTGCGGCAAGAACCGCTAATTCATGTTCGCCGATGACGCCGTTAATTATAACCTTATCTCCTGGTTTTATAAAGTCCCTGCTTATTTTTATATTTTTGCGCCTTATCCCGATACCCGAGGTGTTTATGAAAATACCGTCCGCCTTGCCTCTTTCCACAACCTTAAAGTCGCCCGTGACAATCTCAACGTTTGCCCTCTTTGCGGTTTCGGACATGGATTTTATTATCTTTTTAAGGGTTTCAGTTTCAAGCCCCTCTTCAGCTATGATGCCGCAGGATAGAAAAAGCGGCTCGGCTCCGGTTACGGCCAGGTCGTTTATCGTGCCGCAAACCGCAAGCTTGCCGATATCGCCGCCCGGGAAAAACAGGGGGGTAACGGTGTAGGAGTCAGTGGTGAAGCATAGGTCGTATTTCCCGGCAACATTTTTTAAAACTGCAGAATCCTCCAACTGTTTCAGCACCGGCGAGGCAAATCGCTTAAGCAAAACATCCTTTATGAGGGAATGCATCAGCCGTCCGCCGCTTCCGTGCGATATCAGTATCTTCTCTTTCATTGTTCTCCGTAGCGGTAGAAGGCGGCGCATGTCCCTTCCGAAGAAACCATACACGGTCCCACGGGATTTTCAGGGGTGCAGAGTTTTCCGAAAAGGGCGCATTCATGAGGCTCTTTCTTGCCTTTGAGTATGTCGCCGCAGATGCAGGCCGTCTTCTTTTTGCTTTTTTTAACTATGACAGGGAACCGGCTTTCGGCGTCAAACCTGCCGTATCTGCCGGCCAGCGCCAGCCCGCTGTTTTTTATCACTCCTATGCCTCGCCATTCCGAATCAACCGTCCTGAAGACCTCTTTCATGATTTTCAGCGCTTTTTTATTGCCTTCTTTTTTAACTATCCGTTTGTACTGGATTTCAACGGAAGGTTTTTCTCTTCCTGCAATTTTTCTGACCAGCATAAGTATTGATTCCAGAATGTCGGCCGGCTCAAATCCCGCGATGACACAGGGGATTTTATATGATTCAGGGATGAAATCGTAAGGACGGCTTCCCGTTATTGCGCTGACATGCCCCGGACATATAAACCCGTCTATGCGCACCTGTTTATCCTGCAATAAAACCTCCATCGCCGGCGGGATAAGTTTATGGCCGGAGAGCACGTAAAAATTCTTCATCTTATTTTCAGCTGCTTTTTTAATCGTGAGTGCAACCGCCGGAGCCGTTGTTTCAAATCCGAGTCCGAGGAATATTGCGTTGAAAGCAGGGTTCGCTTCCGCAATCTCAAGGGATTCAAGCGGGGAATATACCACCTCAATCTTGCCTCCGCCGGATTTTTCCTTCTCCAGAGAGGAGAACGAACCCGGAACCTTAATCATATCCCCGAACGTGGCGATAATGGTTTCCGGCATGCGCGAGAATGCGGCGGCTTTGTCTATGTATGTATCCGGCGTTACGCATACGGGGCAACCGGGACCTGACAGAAGGCGGATATTATCCGGGAGCATCGTCCTTATGCCGAACTTGCCTATTGCCATCGTGTGCGTGCCGCAGACCTCCATAAGCTGGAGAGTTTTATTTCCAAGCTTCTTCGCTTCTTTCTCAATCTCTCCGGCAAGGGCTTTCACCAGAGCGAAGTTTCTGTACTCCTCCATATATTTCATTTTTCCAGCGTCCCCAGAAGTTCAAGCATCCTTTCCGCCTCATCCTCATCAAGTTTCTCTATCGCAACTCCCGCGTGCACGATAATATAATCGCCTTTCCGCACGTCTTCAAGGAGTTCAATGTTCACCTCTCTCATGACCGTGCCGAACTCAGCCGTTGCAGTATTGCCCTTAATCGCCGTCACCTTCATGGGTACCGCCAAACACATTTTCTTCTCCCTGTTCTGTAGCGGTGCGATTCATCGCACTAATAAACATTGCTTTGTAGCGGTAGCATTTATTGCACAGCTACAAAAATGAGATTATCTGGTTTATTATACCATAATTAGCGGTTTTGGCCGTGAAAAAACGGATTGACAAAAACAATAGGTGTGCTATAATACCCAAATACAAAAAACTACTGCTGTAAAAACAAATTAAAGGGGAAAGAGAAGATGAAAAGAAAAATGGCAGTTTTTGCGTTTTTTGCTTTACTCGTATTTGCCCTTCCTGCCTTCTTGTCTGCTGTAACAATAACTGTAACGAATCCCACCGGTACTTCCAAGTGGCGCGGCACCCAAACCATTGAATGGGGTGCTACTGTTAAAGGAGAGCAATTCAGAGGCATTACTCCTCCTGGTCTTCCAGGAACTTATAAAATATTTTTTGCACCGGAAGGAACTGCTGTTCCCGCTTCAGATGTTGACCCCGTTGCTCCTTGGCAACAAATAGGAGGAAATGTACAGGATGATGGAGCTGAAAGTTCCACATATTCTGTAAACTGGGATACTTCGGCGGTTTCTCCAGATGGTAACTACATAATTTTAATTAGAGCATATTTTCCAGATACTGGATTTCAAGCAGGAGAAGCAGTTACTGCCTCTTTTCTGGTGGATAATACGGAGCCGGGGATTGTGGTAGGTCCGTACGTGCCGACAGCAGGCACAAGGAATGGAGCAGGCTGGTATAACGCTGACAATGCTCCCATAGCGGTACCTATTACTGTTACCGATGTCGGAGGAGCGGGATTGCGTTCAGCGAATACGGTAAGATACCGGCTGGACGGCGGCTCTCTTACCTCCATATCGCAGGGTTCCACAGATTCCCCGTTTATCACGGGTTTTGTTGCGACCGAAGGCGAGGTTCTTGAAGTCTTCGCATATGACGACGCAGTGGATAACACGGACAATGCCAATGAAGGATTTGATGAAGATACAGATTACAAGGTAGACCTTACTGCGCCGTCGCCGAATATTGCGGTGAATTACGCCAATAGGACTTTTTCTCTGGCTCCTGAAGATGCAACTTCCGGCATTGACTGGGCGAATGTGTGGTATGAATTTGTCCTTGATGATGACAGCATAGATGGTCCGTATCTTTACACTGATACCGCTTCCATCCCGGTCGGTGCAAAAAGCCTGCGGGTTAGAACTACGGATATTGCAGGCAATGAGGATGACCGGACGGTTTATTTCAACAACGACAGGGTGATAAGCGGATATCTAAGAGATTATAACAGCACTGCATTGAGCGGCGAGAGGGTAGTGCTGGGAGGAGAGGTTAACAAGACTGATACCACGGACGCCTCCGGATATTATGAATTTACGGAACTGGACCCGTTTGGATGGTATGTTGTCGCTCCTCTGGTGAAAAACAACATACCTGCCGGCAGGGTTTTTCCCGGCATAGATGTAAATAAGACAAATCAGGATTTCACGCTCGTTGCCGGATGGTTGAGCCGCATGGGCGACAGGGGCAACACCTCCGATTATCAGTTTGATTCGTCGGCCATCCTTACACCGCCTCTTCTCACCGAAGCATATTCTCTCGGCATCGCAGGGACAAGAATGCTTACAGGCGTTCTTGACGGCGCTGACAACAAAATGGAGATTCTCTTTACCGATGGAGCGGCTCTGCGCAGTTATTATTACTCCGCAGGCGCTTACGTAAGAAGGGACTGGTCGCCGAGAAGTTTTCTCGCAGGAGACCCGTACAATCTTTCTCTTCTTGACGGACTTCAAAGCGGAAGTATGCTTGACGGCATAATCCTGTGCGGCAACGGCATTGCCGTAGCGGACATTTATGATAAAGACGGAGTGAAGATAGATACAATAAATACCACTGTCCTGACGGATGCCGGCCTGCAGGCCGCCCCGGGAGATACAGTATGGTCCACAAACTTCGGGCTGGGTAGCGGCAATATCCTGTTTGCGGGCGCAGGCACCGGCTATAACGCTGTGTTCGTTTACAATACTCTGGTTGATACAGTGCTGTGGGAAACAATGCTCGTTCAAGATATACTTCCCGGAACGGAGACGCTTTGTATAAGAGAGGCAGGCAAGCCGGTGGTTCTAATCGGCAGTCAGTCTGATGCAGATGACCTGATGCTGGCGGCCGTTGACGCGATAACTGGAGAGTCAGTCTGGACCAGGGTCTTTGCGGGTATCACAGGTAAGATTACGCCAATGGTTTCTATAACGGAAGATGGCGGCTGGGAAGATGTTATCGCCGTGAGAACCTCAACAAACGACAGCCAGGATGCAATGCGAGTATACATTTTGAACGGGGCAACCGGAGAGATAAAGACCGAGTGGGCGGCTCCCACCGGAACCACTCTTCCCACAAATACCACATTTGGAGCCGCGATAGCCGACATAACGAACGACGGAAAGAGGGAGCTTGCCATATCCGACGGAGCAGGCAACATATATCTTGTTGATACCCTGGCAGGCACGCTTATAGATTCAGTTTTAAACATGGGAAGGGTATGGGCGGCGGTGGATTTTGACGGCAATGCGGACGGGAAAAAAGAGATAATCGCCGCTTACGATACGGAACTGCGCATACTTTCTGCAGACCTCACTATTCTGGTATCAAGGGATATGGGTGAGAACATAACTAACGTGGTGGTATCGGATACCAACGGCGACGGCGCCATGGAAATAGTGGTAACACTGCCGGCGTCAACAAGCATATTGAGGGCATCCACGACAACCGACCTGCCGGGAACTCCGGTAATCGCCGATGTGTATTCTTACGGCGGGCAGGTTTATATAGTATGGATATACGTACCTACGGGGTCTGATATTTCGGGATTCAGAATTTACAGGTCTTCCAATCCTTCCGACCCGGGTTCATGGGTGCTTGCAGGCACGGCGGCGGCTGATGCCAATTCCTTCATTGACAGCCCGGGGGCTGGGATATATTCATACAGGGTTGCCGCTTACAATGATTACGGCGAATTAGTTTCGTCTTCATCCGTTCCCGTTGAGGTTGTCGGGGGCGGTTCTTCGGGAAGCGGGGTTTCAAGCTGTTTCATCGCAACTGCGGCATACGGGACTCCCATGGCGGCGGAGGTAGTAAAACTCAGGAATTTCAGGGACAGCCACCTTTTGAAAAACAAAGCGGGACGGGCGTTTGTGAGGTGGTATTACAGGCACAGCCCGCCTGTCGCTGAATACATAAGGCAGAGGAAGGTTGCGAGGATGCTGGTAAGGGCGGGGTTGCGTCCTCTGCTCTGGATATTGTCCTTCTAATTTGTCATTGCGAGCCGCTTTTTGGCGTGTCAATCTCAACATTATTTGTCATTCCTGCAGATAGTAAGCAGGGATCCAGAGAAGAATAGGAGAAAAACAATGGACCTGCACAGAAAACTCGGTACTGCTTTCCAAAGTTTCTTGCTGGCGGCTTTGTTATTTGCCGGAATCGCTGTCAAAGGGTATTCGCAGCAATCTGCTTTCAAACCCGCCCCCGCGAATCCTTCGTTTGTTGAATATATGCAAAGAGTGGAAACCCAGGGCCTTACCGCGGCGCCTCAAACTGCCGGAGGATACGGCCTGGGGTATATACCTTCTCCTATCGACTTTTCTTACCTCAGGGGAAAGAGGATATTTCCACAGGAGAAAGATTTTTCAATACTGGCTTTTCCGACCACCTATGATCTTCGGACGCTGGGTAGGCTGACTCCGGTAAGGAACCAGGGCATACACGGGACCTGCTGGGCATTTGCGACTTACGGGTCCCTTGAATCATGGCTTCTGACTGATGAGGTGGCGGAATGGAATTTTTCGGAGAACAATCTTGCAAATCTTCATGGGTGGGACCTGGACGGTTTTTTGGACGGCGGGCTTGTCCAGATGGCAATTGCATATCTTACAAGATGGTCAGGTCCGGTAAATGAGGCTGATGATACGTATGATGCGGCCGGGAATTCGAGAATCGGAGCTTCTACCGGCAGCGAGACGGTGCAGAAACATGTGCAACAGGTGCTTGTCCTGCCTCCGAGAGACAATCCCCTCGATAACGACAACATAAAAGACGCAGTTACCAATTACGGGGGCGTTTATACCAGCATGTATATGGAATATCCTTCCGTTTATTATGATGAAACTAACGATGCTTATTATTATGACGGAGCCGTAGACTCCAACCATGCCGTTGTCATAGTCGGATGGGACGACGATTTTGACAAAACTAAATTTGATACCGAGCCTGCCGGCAACGGGGCGTTTATCGTCAGGAACAGCTGGGGAAGCGCATGGGGAGAAGGCGGATATTTTTATATTTCCTATTA
>JAFGKM010000047.1 GCA_016928555.1 Candidatus Omnitrophota bacterium
ATTGCATGAGCTATGAACATTTGTTCTTTTTACTGCCATTTCACTACCTTTAATACTACCTTTGCTATTACGAAAGATATTATCATTATAATTTCATGAATTGCCAAACCCCTTGATAAATCCGCCGTTTTCATACAAATTCAGATAGCACTACAAGAAAATAAATGACCAGATTTTCAGAAGGAATACATTTTCCCTTTCATGCTTTTTCTTCCGATTGTTTTAACTGGTGGCTAGCTTTTTGGACCAGCCATGCATTGTAACGGTCGAATTCCTCATGACTCTTAAATGCTGCTTTTTGATGCCTATCCTCTTCACCCAGAAATATTTCAATATCTTTTTTCAAGCAAGTTTGAGGGAGATGAGAAATTATTTCCTTTATGAGTTCCTTGAAATTACTCAGAGTATCCAGCTTCATCTCTTGTCCCAGTTTTGTATAAGCAAACCGTCTGCTCTCTACTCGAAATCTAGCAACCGGATTTCTGGTAATTATATCCATCAACAGTAGGTATTTAACGGTTTTATCCGGTTTACTTTCAGTATGCCATTTCCAAATTGCCATAGGGAAAGCAGCTGCTCGGACAGGTAAATATGGAATATGGGCACCGAGAATACCCATGAAATTTTCGCTTAATGAAGAGTCTTGGCCAGTAGACACCTGCTTTACATATCCGCAGGATATGGTAATAATGTCATTCCATTTGGCAGTATAAGTTTTGTTGCTTGAGTCAAGAAAAACAGTCAGCGTATCGGGAAGACAAGCAATCTTTGTTATATTTAAAGCTTTAGGTATTTCTATCAGGCAGCTTTCGGGAACAATAAAACTACTGACGCCCATTCCTTTTAGCTTAGTTACCAATTCTTCCGCTTTTTCTTTTGCAGTTCTGCGGCAAACAATTCCTTTTGTCTGTCCAGCCAGAAACAAGGCGTCTGCAAAAAGAATATCAAGAGTCGTTGCCAAGGCATTGGCTAATTCTGGCACCTTTATGACCGGAGCCCACTCTTCCTGGATGACCGCAAATCCCTCCCGTTTTTCTTTGTCTTCCATTTTATTGGATTATATCACTTTTACCAGCTATCCAAAATTTTACTGATCGACCGTTTTCATGCAAATTTAAATAGCAATCTAACAAAATAAATATCCAGATTTTTCAGCGAGAATTCATGCTGCACTCCTTAAAAAGGCAGCTGTAACATGTATCCCAGTCTTAAGTAGCTTATTGAGACAACAAGAGATGGAAAGAATTATTGTCTATTTTGGAATCTGCCAAATCCATTTATAAATCGCCCAAATTGCTAACGCGATATAACCAGAAATGAAAAGCCCTGTAGTAAAGGAAGCAAAAGTTCGTGCCCGTATTCCACCAAGACCTCCCCTAGATGCATCTGCTGAAGCTTTTCCTGATGTATATAGAGCAAGATTGCCGAGTTTGAGACGACTCTCATGCTCTCTCATTTTAGCGACATACATATTGTGATACTCCCATGCACGCCTTAGGGTTAAATGCCAAAGCAATGAATACAATACTCCGACAAAAGCTAAAGCTATAGTGAATAAGGGATGCATTGCACTCCTGAAGTAACTGAGTACTGGAATGCCAGCACTATTCAATGCGATAAAAAGACTGGTTCTTGACCAAATCATCTGGCCCTCAGCAATTTTAATATTCGACACTACCTGATACGACGCTAATATTGAAGCTTCCTTTGTCTCGATATTGGAAGAATCTAATAATTTTCTGAGGTCAACGCTAATCTTTTCAAGCAAATCAAGAGTCCTATCATCAATCATAGCACACCCCCTTATAAGTTAGAATTTTCAACTTTTATGACTTCCTGATATACTTTGTATCTCGTATTTCGAAAGCTGGCATTGTTCCTTCTAAAACATCAACAACTCTCTTATTTGTAGCTGGATTTTCAATGCTTCCAGCAGAATACCTGACTTGATTTAATTTTTTATCCATCTGGGCATAAATAACCTGTTCGGCATCGCAAACTACTGCTAAATTGGGATTGTGTGTTACGGCGATAATTTGACGTTTCTGCTTAGCTTGTTTCATATAGGGCACAAGCAAACTGTAAACAGACTCATTGTCTAGATTTTCCTCTGGCTGGTCAATTATAAGGGGTATATTGTCTCTATCAATCAGCAAATAAAAGATGAGTAACAAAGCACCTTTCTCGCCAGGAGACAATTCATTACTATTTAAATCTTTATTGTTGAACAGGACTTTGAATTTAACATCCAAATAGCCAAGCCCGAATAAGAAATCGTATAGTTTTATATTTTCTTCATCGCTTCCTCTGATTTGAGAGCGTAAGTCATTTTCCGTAGCTGGAGTTTTAGTTTTATCAAAATTAAGATGCTCTATTAAATCATTGATAAAATTAATAATGGCCGTATCAGTTTTGAAATCGTATTTTGCTATTATACCGTCTAAAATATTTTGCCCATTCACTATGTTTTGGAAACTCCCATCTCTATTACGATTGAGAAAGGTGAAAAAATCACTGGCAAAAGATTGCTTATCAAATGTAGTTCCAACGTCAAAACTTAACATACTTCCGGATTTCTCCTGGGTCTTTTTTTCTTGCTTGATAAATTTAATTACTGGGCTGTATACTTCCTTATAAAAATCTATCTTTTTTATTAACTCTTGGTGTAGATTCTTCAATGCTTTAATACGTTCATTCTTTTCGGTTTCCAATTCCTTGGCAAGGTTTGATTTTATGTATTTAATTTCTTTCTCAATAGATTTGATGGTTTCCAATGAAGCATCGTCTTCTGCCCCTTCAATTTCTTTTTGCCTTGCTTTAAACTGGCAAACTTTTTCAATGTAGTCATCATATACTTTTTGTTCAGCAGTGAATGCCTTTGTTATTTCTTCTTTTTCGGTCTTGAGTTTTGCTTTCTTATTATAAAAACTAATCTTTGAGCTATTATCATCTTGTTCTAATAAATAATCCAATCTCTTTTTTTCTTTTAATAATTCGTCTTCCTTTTGTGTGAGCATTGTATCATTTATCGTGAGCTTAATAAGTTCGGATAAATCGATGGAAAGCAAATCAGCATCCGTTTTCACCTTCTTCAACACTTCACTATGCTTGTCTTGTAATTGGCTTACTACACTTTTGATGTTGCCAAGTTTTGAAATCTTATTATTTACATCTTTGAGGAACGTTTTTGCCTCCGAAATCTTCTTTTCAATATCTTCTAATTCTTTGGTTATTTTATCCAATTTTGCTTGATCTGATTCTGAAAGAGTGGATTTTGGTTTCTTCACTTCTTTCGGCTCGGTTAAAGCGTTTAGTTCTCGTCTTTTCTCATCTAGTTTATTAGTTAATCCGGCTAAATAGTCTTTCCTTTTCTTCTTTTCCATCATCACCATTTTCCTATTTATGGCGTTCAGTTCACTATGCAAGCAAGTTATCTTCTCCTCTACAGATTGAGTCTTAATTTTGATTAATTCACTAAGTGTCAAAGCTCCAAGCCTACTTTCATCCGGAACATATGCAAAAATGACTTTTTCAATTTCTCGCTGAAATAAAGTGCTTACTCCAGTTTCATCACAAATTCTTTCAACAAACTTTTGTGGAAGGTATTTAACTTTTTCCACCTCGATGGCAGTATTAACCTCAGTGTTCAAATTAGCTTTTTCATTTGCTTGCCCATTTAACCATTTTAGGGTCGCTTCGTAATTTTCAGCCAAACCCCGCTTACGAAATTTACTTTTATTCAAAAAGGAATAGTCATTCGGATCAATTTTGCTATTACCACAGCGACTAACTATGTCTGTAAAAGCACTCTTACCGCTGCCCTTACGACCAATCACAGCAATTAAACCATTATTTAATGGCAACTCATTATCAAACCATGAACCATTCTTGCCCTTGATTGAATTGACTTTGATTGAATCGATATATTTTGACCTATTTCCTTCAACCTCTAGAAGTTTAGGTGGCTTGAGTCCAATAAAAACTCTATCATGCGGTTCATTCTGCAATTGTTTAAGCCCCTCAAAAGTAGGATCAGCTTTTATCCAACAATACTTTTCGGCAGGATTGGATTTTTTATCTTTCAACTTCCCTACAGGATAGGTAGCTTCGTGAGAGTCACTACCTTTCATGCATGGTAATGGTTTCTCGAACCAATTCTTATAGTCTTCTTCGTTGAATTTATTGTCTCTCCACAGAAAAAACTCGATTTGCTTTTCTGTAGAACTTCCAATGATGTCAGATTTCTTGATTAAACCCAATTTAAAAAAATTATCATTGGGATCTATATCGTCGATCCCACCATACTCGTCATAAGGCAACCAGATTAAAACCTCATTGCGGAGACCAAAAGTTTTCAAACTTTCTACAATCCCAAAAAAATCAACTGTGATTTTTTCTATATCTGGTTTGGGAATATTCCCGAGCTGGTCGTTATTACCTTGCGCATTATAGCAACTCAAGGAAGATAGCCAGATCTTTGCTCTTTTAAAAAAATCAGGATTGTTATTAAAAATCAGATGAAAGTTAATTTTTGCACCTTTCTGAATCGGTGTTCCTTTACGGTTTGCCACAATATTATGCATACGAAGTTCTATAACGGGGAATAGAAACCTGTTTTTAATTCCACCCCTCTTTAAAATCTCTTCGTATCCTTCAAATGTACAGTAGTCGTTAATACCCAAAACTTTCGCATCAGAAGCAGTCAATGTTTTTATAAGCTCGTCATAAGTTCCGATATAGCCAAATGAAGCTGGAGAATGAATATGCAAATCCCACTTTTGCCACTCAGAACCTCGCGAAGACAAATTATTCATAGCTATATTTTATCAAAATATCGTCATTTCAGCGATTTTTCTTGCGTTTAAAATTTTAAATCTTCCCAATCACTCCAATCGTTTCTCTCGCACTTAGCCCAGTTATATTTCTCTTTCTGGTTTATTTTCCATCTGCCGTTCTTTTCCAACACGATGCCGCCGAAAAAGTTCTTGCCTTGGTTGTTTTGCTCTTTAATATATTCTTGTAACTTTTCATTTTTCGCTTTCGTATATGTTTTGCCGTCACGGTCCCCTGCTTCCTTCACCTCAAACACTCCTATCCGGCCGTCCGTTAATTGAACGAGATAATCGGGATAGAATGTATGTATAACTCCCTCCGGATATTCGTATTTAATTCCGAAATAATCTTTCTTGTTTTCGCCGTTTTTCCACCACCAGACAATTTTTCCGAAGTTTTCATTCAGAAATTTCTCAAACTGCTTTTCAGGAGTATACCTATCCACATTCAAATAGCATGGGTCATATACGTATTTCTTGCTATCAATTTTTTCATCAGCGTGTTTGTTATAAAAACTCTTCGGTGCAATTTCGAATTCATACCATTGTTCGCTCTCTTCTATTTTTTTCTTGATTTCCTGTCCACGGATTGTTTTGTATTTTTCAATGGCATCCGCCAGAACCCTCTCAAACTGTCTTCTGTTTCCGTTATGTAAAAAAATCATCTGTACGAGAATAGCCTCTTCCGGCCAATCCTTTGCACCGAGATATTTCCTGAACCAGGAATAAATTGCGGTCTTTACTTTCGGCACCGATCTTTTGATATTTTTGAACGAACCGAGATTGTTTTTGATGACCTGTTCAAATAGGGCCTGCAGGTCATTTCCCGCAATGGTCAGACGAGCAAAAGCATCGGCATCAATCTTACCCTCAATTTCATCAAAAACCTTTGCGTCAATCTTCGCATCAGTAATAATATCCTGTTGATATTCCTTGATGTCAAGAATCATACCCGTCTGTTCCAGTTTCTCGATATTTTGACTGGGGAAAATATGATCGCCTTTCAGGCCGAAGTACTTACAGGATACTTCTTCGAATACCGGCGTAAAACTTGACGTAATATCGCCATAATCGGCACGTGACTTATAATAGGAAATAATGTTTGTCGGTTTGTATGCCGCAACGCGCTTGGCCGGTAGATGCTTAATTATGTTCGGATTGTATTCTTCTTTTTTAACAATAATGCTTTGAACATTCGTGTAAATATAGCCGATATTAAGGGGTTCGCTGGCATAATGCTTCTGTTCCGGCATTCTCAAAATACGCCCGACCGTCTGAATTTCAAAAGTTTCACTGTGAGACTCCCGGAATTTTACCAAAATATGGGCACGCGGGCAGTCCCATCCGGTATCAATAGCCTGTTTGAAGATAAGAAATTCAATTTCATTATCCAAATCCTTGACCCATTCTTTCTTGGGACCCAAAGCGGCTGATTTTTCATCTGCTGTCCAAATTGCAAGTTTACGATTTTTCTCCGTTATGCCTTTGCGCGTCAAGAATTCTTTAACTGCTTTTATTTTATCCTCTCCCGCTTCCGCGGTCGGTATCTGAACAAGGGTAAGAGGATTTACAATAGATTTCTCGGCCTCAAAAAGTTTTTTCAGTTCTTTGCGCTTCTGATATGCCGCTTCCATGACTATTTCTTGGGAGTCAGTTTCGTTATTGCCGATTTCGTCTATTTTTTCGTTAATAATTAATTCTTTTTTAATCATCCCACTATTTATAACTTCTGCTGGTTCAATAAAAATAAATCCTGCCATACCTCGAGCCATATCACGCGGGTCAGGTTGAATCTTTGGCGTCGCACTCATCTCTAAAATAACGTCTGCATTTATTTCCTCGCGCAGTTCGTTTGTACGTTCAGCTGTTGCTCCAATATGACTTTCGTCTATGATTAAAATGATTTTCCGTTGTTCTTTTGTTTTTACCAGAACATCGCGAAAATTCTTTCCATCACCGTCTTTCATCAAAACATTTTTCCAATCTCCGGTCCGACGATCCTTGCTTCGCAATTTTTCCCAATTTGCTACCGCTATCTCGTTTTTTACAATCCGTTCGCGTCCGCCGGTAAATTCTTCTTCAACAAGCGATACTCTTGGCGCTCCTCCGAAAATTTCCTCCAGACAACGTTTACTCTGTAAATGTAAATCACCCTTACCTATACTTACCCATATGAAGCATAAATTTTCATAAACCAATTCTTTTATAATCTCTTCAATAAATTTTGCGGTCATTATAGTTTTTCCGCTACCGGTAGGGGCCTGAAAAACACATACTTTTTTCTGCCCTTCTTTTTCAAGCAGACCTTTTACAGTACTGACAAGTTCTTCAACGGCTTTTTCCTGATAGGGTTTCAGTTCAATATTCATAAATTTGCTCATAAATGTCTAAAATTTTCTGAGGAATGGGTTCCAGTTTCACATTCTTCCAGTTGGCAAAATCCTCCTTATCCAACCCGAGGGGATCCAGAGTAAAACAGTAAAGCGTTTTCTCTCCAACCATGTTGTCTAAATTCCTTTTAAGTTCTGAAAGTCCTTCATGTTCTAAAGCATAGTATATTGCCATTATGTGTCCGTTCTGCTCAAAAATCCGGTAATCCTGCTCTTTTCTCTTTTCCTCAAAAATTCCCTCGCGTAAACAGAGCATTTCCGTACATTCCCTGGTAATTCTTATTTTTAAATCATCTCTGCTGATGGATTTTTTAACAAAAGATGTCTTGAAATATTTCAGATTTCCTCCAAGCCCTTCAATTCCTTCTCCTTTTGGTATTTTATAGCCCTTTATTGCTTTCTGTATGCGCGGATAACATGCATCAATGCAAATATTCTCTTCGTTGTTGGTACAAAGAATAAACTGGCGATTGCTACCGTCCTTTTGTTTGTTTAGTTTTAAAATAGCATGACCGGTTGTTCCTGATCCCGCGAAAAAATCAAGGCATATAATAGACTTACTGCGTATCATTTCTATTATCATTTGTATTAAAGCTGTTGGCTTCGGGTTAGAAAAATTGATTCCCATTTCCTTCAACTCTTTAGTTCCACTACTGTTAATTACTTCGGTTATTAAGTTCTTAAACGGAGCTCCGCGTTCAATAGCATTCCCCTCGTTGTCAGCAAACATATAGTTTTTATAGCAAACAGACCAGCCACTTGCCTTTGTTTTTGATTTTCTAAATTCTAAATAGCCATTTTCTTCTGCCCATTTAATTTTCTCTTTCCCCCACTTCCATGTCCACCCATCATTTTTAAATTTTGTTCGACCATTCGGAAAGGTCATTTTTCCATTTGGAGTCTTGATTGCATAATTTAACGAATCACTATAACGAAGACCACCACGATCAAGGTTGTCAATATAATAGGCACCCCGCTCCTTAAAAAACTCATCTTTGTATTTGTATCTTTCTATATTATATGAATCATAATTTTGCGAAAAAATATCTCTCCACCTTTCTACTAAATTATTTTTACAATAAACTAAAATATATTCAGTAATGGTCGCGATTCCTTTTGCGTCTGATGCTCCAGTTTTCCTTCGCCATATAATTGGACTTACAAAGTTTTGCTCTCCAAATATTTCATCGCAAAGCAGTTTTAACTGTGCAATTTCATTATCATCTATTGAGATAAATATAACGCCGTCATCTTTCAATAAATTTTTTGCCAATCGCAAACGCTTACTCATAAACGAAAGCCATTTGCTATGGCGATATGCGTCTTCTTTATCCACATAATCGTCGTTGTATTTAAAATCTTTATTTCCCGTGTTATACGGCGGATCAATGTAAATAACATCAATTTTGCGTTGGTGGGTGTAATTCAAGACAGATAGAGCGTGATAGTTGTCGCCTTCAATCAAAATGTTCGTCGGCTTTTTGATGTCGGTTTTGATTTCCTTGCCTTTGACTTCTCTCAAAACTGGCAAGGCGTTTTCTGATTCTTTTTCAAATTGCTCTTTAGTTTTTTCTTCATCCCAGACAATACCGTATTTCTTACGGGATTCCAATTTCTCAATAATTTTGAGAAGGTCGTTTTTTTCTATCTTTGAATAATCTTTAGCCATTAGTTAATTAACTTGCAAGGTAATATTTATTATCCTTCTTCACAAAGCAAATTTGTTTTTCTGATTTTTCATTATAGCACTTTACGAAACGAACCCCAAAACAGAAACAATCATTTTTTTTCGAATAAAAAGAGCCAATGCAAGAGATTGCCATTGGCTCGTAAAACGATTCACTCGGAAACGATTTCTTCTTTCGGTTCTTTCAGTCTCTTCATGTACTCCTCAATCGCTCAGTTGAATATAATACTATAGTAAAGACCCTATATAGGAATGGAAAAAACTTATGTAATATTGATAATACCTTTGCATTGAGGGTATTTTGAGCATCCCCAGAATTTTTTGCCTGAATTCTGCCCTTTTTTAACTTCCCGCAAGACCATAGGACTTCCGCATCTCGGGCATAAATTGGCCGCCTTTTTCTCTTCGGCAATCTGACGGACGTGCTTTACATGTTCCCGCTCAGTCTTTAAGGATGGAGTTAATCTTCCCTCTTCAATCTTAGCTGTAATTTCAGAAACTTCAGATTCGGTAAATACCTGTTCGGTCTTGGACTTTATAAAACGGGCTAACTCACCTCCGCCGCTGGTAACGTTTTCCGGCATATCTGTTTTAAATTCGCTTTCTCCGGCAAACGCAACCACTGAATATATCTGTTTATCATTTAGTCCGAGCAATGCCTGAAGGGTTTTAACGTGCTTGTAGTTCTGGTGCAGGGGATTCTGGAATTCGCCTGTATGGCTGTAAATTTTCTGGGTCCATGTTTTCTGGTCCGCGGAACCAAAAATCCAGCCTTTCATGTTTTTCGTTTCAACCACAAAGATTCCATATACCGAAAGAATTATATGGTCGATTTGAGTTGTCCCATTTTCGGTGGGCAGAGTGACATTGTTTATAATGCGGTACTTGTCTTTATCCAGCAGCATCTTGAAGGAGAGCCTTACTGTTCCTTCTCCAAATCGCCCTTTAAACCATGGGGATTTAAGGAAAACTCCTAATGCAATGAAGGCACCCAAAATTAAATAAAGTTTTAAAATGGCACCGGTCATAATAGCTCCTCCTGTATAGGCTGCAGAATATATAATTGAAATATCTTAACTTATAAGCATACAAAGTCAAAATCAGTATTCTACTACCAACAGGAGTTGATGATCTCGGTGGAATCCGTACAGCAGTATATCTTAATGTTGTTAACATTTTTATAGTAAACGTTTTAAGTGAAATTATAAATTTTGCATGAAAACTTGACAAATTGAAAAAGTGGTTGTATAATGTTTGCGGGAGGTGAGAATCATGGTTCTAAGAGAAAGAACGCGTATTGGTAAAAAGGAAGTGGCGCTCTGGCAGTATGCACTGAGGGTTTTCAGGGAGGATATGTACTGGTCGCGCGAGCAGTTGGCACAGTACATTGGGGTTTCGACGAGAAGTATTGTTTATTGGGAAGAGGGGCAAGAACCTGGCTTAAGGGCCCAAGCAAAATTGGTTATGGCTTTACAGGAATTACCAGTGCAGATAGAAAGAATGTCTAAAAGGTTTTTTTCGCGTTTTTTTCCGGCAACAGCTATGCTTACCGGGGAAGAAATCATAAAAATTCTTGAAAGCAAAGGTCTCGATAAGAAGATAAAAAGTGTTTTGGCAGAAGAAATGCCCGAAATTGCAGACCTCCCCTTCCGTGAGGCACTGTATGTCTGTTCACAGAAAAAACCGGAGCTTGAGGACGGGTACATGCAGAACCGGGAAGCTGAGCAGTACGTAAAATTGCAGAAAGTTTATACCGCACTTAAGGGAAAAAAGAAAAATCCGGGAGTGTCTTTTGCAAGGCGGAAAGCGCCGGAAAGCAAGAAACCGGTGGCGGGAAAAGGAAGGGGCGGACAAAGACGCAAGACAAAAGATCCTGGCGGGGGAGACGACGAAGGAGGCTCAGATTCAGATGGTGACTCTTCTGAAACAGGAGACGAGGATGTATGGCTTGATATCGGGCAACTTGCACGGTATCTTAATATCAAGGAATCAACATTGTACTCGTGGGCAGAAAGCAAGTTTATACCAAGTTACAAATTAGGAAGGTTACGGCGATTTAATAAAGGGGAAATTGATTCATGGATAAAGCAACGCGGAAATCATGACGGAAATTCCCCGACGTTCATTGACAATTTGACAAGGGATTTGCGGAAAACCAGACCCGGCTACAGGGTCAACCACAAGGAGGTTGACAATGGCTCTTTTTAAACGAGGCCGGTTTTACTGGTTTTCCAAGAATATCGGAGGGAAGCATTATCGGGAGTCTACCGGTTGCGCGGAACGCAATGAAGCAGAGGTGTTCTACGCTAAATGGTTGCTGAAGCATAACCATGTGCCTCCACAGACAGAGAATTTATACCAGCGACCACAGGCGAGTTCTTTAACGCTTGAGCAATTGGTGGACAAGTGTTTCAAGCATCGTTCCTTCAGCAAGCTTGCTCTGCAATCTCAAAGAAGGTACAGAACTTCTGCAAAACTCTTCTTGGACAAGTTAGGCAATCTCCCGGCAGACGAGATTACTACCGATATGCTGGAGGATATTCAGAAAGACCGCCTAGCAGAAGGGATAAATACATCCACCATAGACAGAGATTTTGCTTTTTTACGCCATCTCTTTAACTGGGGGATTGACCATGAATATTGCAAAAAGAACCCAGTTAAAAACTGGCTCTTTGAAAAGGCAAACAATGCTCGGACCAGGCGGCTTTCTGATGAAGAAGAGAATCTGATCCTTGCGGAAATGAAGAAAGAAAACCTTAACGGGTTTTTAACCATAACCGTTTTGGGACTATACACCAGGGGCAGGAGAGCGGAAATAACAAACCTGCGGCGCAAGAATATAGACCTTGAAGAGAGAACGATTACATACGAGGTGACGAAAAACAAGACGCCTCGGGTTGAGCCTCTCTGCCAAATTGCCTATATGACACTTGAAGCCTGGCTAAAGGACAAAAACTTCTCTCCTCAAGACTATATTTTCCCGGGCATCACACCTGACAGAGTAACCAGAATCTTCATCCGGATAACCAGGAAGCTGGGTATAAAAGATCTCCGGTTTCATGACACCGGAAAGACTTTTACGAACCGGCTTATAGAAGCTAAGGCAGATATCTACAGCGTGAGCAAGCTTTCTGGACATAAGAGCATTTCGGTTCTGGAGAAGTACTATCTTAATCCCAGAATACTGCCCTCTCTCAGTGAAGAAGTGGCAAAACTGGACAGGAATCTGTCACAATTTGTCACAATTTTGGAGTCCGGGAAGAAATGAAAAAGGAAGGTTTTGCAGATGCAAATGCATGACGTACAACAACTTAATTTGGAGCCCATGGTCGGACTTGAACCGACGACCCGCGCATTACGAATGCGCTGCTCTGCCGCTGAGCTACACGGGCTAAGTGTTTTAGTGAGGGTTATATTATAAAACTTTTCAGGCAGGAGGGCAATTAAAATTATCACGCATCATTAACAAAAATATCTGCGTATTTTTTATACACGTACGATTTATCATACGTTCTTTTCGGATCACGATCATGTAAAATGCCAAGACCAATAAAACGGTCAATAAGATTTTGCGCACCGGCACGCGTAAATCCGGTCCATTTCTGGATTCTCGCAACGTTCACAATGGGCATTCTGTAAAGTTGCGGAAGTACCTTAATGGCACTTTCCGATGAACGTTTACTCAGGGATTGGATTTTCAGCATATCTTGTTCCCGCAATTTGGTGATATCAAGAACCGTATGAATTGCTTCATTGGCAATTTCTTCAACCCCGTCAAGGAAAAATTCAATCCACTCTTCAACATCTCCATCGTGATATTTATCAAGACAATCATAATATACCTTCTGATGCTTCTTGAAATATGAAGACAAGAAAAGCATCGGTTTTTCAAGAAGCTTTTCTCTCCAGAGGTAAAACGTAATAAGCATCCGGCCTGTACGCCCGTTGCCATCCAGAAAAGGATGAATTGTTTCAAATTGCGCGTGAAGAAGTCCTGCTTTTATCAAAGGCAAAACATCGTCTTTTGCATGAAGGAATTTTTCCAAATCATTCAGGGAACGCTCCATATCGGTAACCGGTGGCGGTACAAAATGAGCATTGCTCGGTCTTGTCCCGCCTACCCAATTCTGGCTGCTGCGAAATTCCCCGGGATTTGCAAATTGAGTTGCCCGTGCACCTTTCATTAACTCCTTATGTAATTCCTTAAGAAAACGCAAACAGAAAGGGAATTTTTTCAATCGTTCCAAACCATAGTTGAGGGCTTTAATGTAATGCAGAATATCATCCACGTCCGCAGGAATGTCTGAACTAACATTGGCTTCTGCTTCAATGGCGTTAATTATTGTCGCTTTCGTTCCTTCAATCTGGCTTGACGATGCCGCATCTTTTCTTATGTACATAAACAAGAAGAAATCCATGTCCGGCAAAAGCTGGGTGATGCCGTCCAATTTTCCAAGTAATCGGATAGCCGTATCATTCTTTCTCTCTATCGCGCGGGAAAAATGAAATCCGCCCTTAGGAGGAAAGAGATAAGGGATGAAAGCCTCGAACCCACTTTTCTGTCGTCGTAATTCGCCTATTAGTATTTTTTCCATAGTTTGTTTACATCTTTATTAACTTGTAAAGAAAGTATATCTCTTTGTTTACATCTTGTCAAGATTGTAAAGAAAGTGTGAGCTTTACCTGATTTTATAGACACGAAGGGTATAGTAAAATAAGAGAGAAAAGAGGCCCTTCGTGAAAAGATATGATGAAGAGTTTCAGAAAGACGCGGTAGAGATGCTGATTAACGAAGACCGGTCTTTAAGGCAGCTTGCCAGAGAGTTGGGAGTAAGTCCCCAGACATTACGCAACTGGAAAGACGTATATCTGGGCAAGAAAGCCCGTCAATCAGGCAAAGAGATAGCAGATGTGAAGCAGACGTATGAGGAATTGCGGAAGTTAAAGGTAGAGAACGCTACCTTAAAGCGGCAGCGGGACATCTTAAAAAAGCATTGAGCATACTCTCGGAACCGCCGGCAGGAGGTATGCGTTGATAGAGAAGCTGGCGGCAGAAGCAAGCATAGCAGAGTTATGCAGTCTGTTCAATGCAGCCCGCAGCGGATATTACGCATGGAAGAAACGCGGTCTGGGCAAACGGAGAAAGGAAAACGCTCTCTTAAAGGAAGAAATACGAGGCATCCACAAAGAGAGTGACGAAAACTACGGTTCTCCGAGAATAACTCCGGAACTGAAGAATAAGGGTTATAGATGCGGCCATAACAGAGTGGCAAGGCTGATAGGAGTTGGGGATAAAAGGTGCCTTAAAACGCAAATTCAGGCCCAGGACGACCGACAGCAGACATGCCTTACCGGTAAGCCCTAATCTTCTCAAAGAAATTCCGGCAGTGACAGAACCGGACCGGGCATGGGTATCGGATATAACCTATATCAAGACAGATGAGGGATGGTTGTATCTGGCAGCGATAATGGACCTTTGGTCCCGCAGGATTGTAGGATGGCAGGCTTCCGAGAATCTGAAGTCTGAACTGGTAACGGATGCGTTACAGAAGGCAATTGATATGCGGCGTCCGAACAAGGGTCTGATTTATCATTCGGACAGGGGTGTACAGTATGCAAGCCAGGTATGCCGGAATATTCTTCAATCGGCAGATATAGCCAGCAGCATGACGAAATCCGGCAATTGTTACGACAATGCCGCCATGGAATCGTTTTGGAGTACACTGAAGACAGAGATGGTATACCGCAGGAGATTGGAGAGCCGCAGGGATGCGCGGCTTGCGTTGTTTAATTACATTGAGGTATTCTATAACAGAAAGCGGTTACATAGTGCGCTGGGATATCGTTCCCCGGAACAGTTTGAATCCCGGCATAAACGCTACAGTTTTACTGTACCACAGGTGTCTATAATTTCGGGGTAATTCCTGTTCCAGTTCATCAAGGCCGTCGGGCTTGCCTAAAATCAGATATTTCAGCCATTCTATCAGTTCCTGCAGGGTCATTTTATTTTTTCTGTCCTGCCATGCAGCACAAAGCCCAAACGGAAATTGCAAGCCCTATCAACAAGAAAAGCCAAAGCACGGAGTCTTTATTCATAAGCGGCATTCTGTCGAGCAATATCCACATGCTCCTGAAAATAAAAACGCTCCCGATTATTAAAACCATTTCCGCAAGGATCAGCTTTTTCGCTTTCATGTTTACTATGTTATACCTACTATGGCTGCAATTGCAACTATTACGGATGCTTGAAGTGATTTCTCTCATAAATTATTTCCGCCTTTAGCCGGGCGGGATAGAAATCAGGTTCCATCAAGTCTCTGCCAGTATTCAATCCATGTATCGGAAGAATATCTTTTTACGGCGTTCAACCACCCTGCTGAGCCGTCGCTGTAACCGGCAACCACTCCATACCTGTGGGCGGTCATGCCTTCTTCAGGAAATTCAACATCGCTTATAAGAGCCTTCTTGCCTGCCGATTCATCTAATTCACCGGAACCTCTGACATAATAACTGCTTCTGCTTGTAAAACCGGGCTCTTCAAAATTCTGAAAGCCGAAATCGGGATTATCCCTTTTGTAATATCTCTGGCTCGGGCAATAAATAATTGCGGGGTTTTGCAGGTACTCCGGTATCAGCCTTCCAACTGATACCTTCTCGTCCAAATACCATATGTCGTTTGTCGTAACGCTTTCATGGAAAACTTTCCCGCCGTGATTCTGAGCGAACATATGCGCCGAAAAAAATATCTGCTTTATATTGTTTATACAGACCGTCCTTCGCGCCTGCTCCCTCGCCCTGTTTAAAGCAGGGAGAAGCAGTGCGGCAAGTACGGCTATAATGAAGATAACCACCAGCAGTTCGATTAGCGTAAATCCTTTATTTTTTTTCCGTTCCATCTTTTTCTCATACCGCGGAAACTGCCTTTTTTGAAATGTTTATCAAGCCGGCCGTTTCCTGCCTTTTCCCTTGAATCAAAATGTAACGACCCTATCGCTTTCCTTGACTATATCATACATATCCTTCATAGTACTTAGGGGACACATCTCGCTGCCCTCTTGGTTTCGCGTCTTGATGCAGGAACCGCAGGCTAAAATCTTTCCTCCCAATTCCATGAATTTTTCCACCTGTTCGACCGTATTGAATTTTTCAGCGCTTATCGTTTGATATTCAACGCCCTTACCCATGAAAAATATTTTTACTTCTTCTTTTTGTCCAAGGCAAAAGTTAGCATAGCGCAATGCGTTCCAGCATGTTTCCGGGTCATTACTCGAAATAATAACTCCTATCTTCATTTTCCATGCCTCCCTTGATAGTTTAAAACGGATGTGGGCTTTATAGTATTCTTCCCCGGGTGCATCTTCCGCGTTCACTTCCGAACCACAAAAAGAACAAGGTCAATTCTGATGATACAATCTTTTTGCTACAATATCCAATTCCGCCGGATATTTCTCAAACTCATCTGGAAAAGAATAGTACAGAAAGCTATCAGCATAAAAAAATTAAAAGCAAGCGGCATATGTCCCGCCCGCTGGAAAGAAAAATGCAAGATATCCGCTCCGTATGTAAGCGGCATAATGTAGGAAAGCGGCTTTAGAAAAACGGGCAGTTGTTCTATTGGAAAAAACAGTCCGCAAAGGAAAAGCATTGGGAAACGTATGAAATTGGAAAAGGTCTGGGCTTCAAAAACTTCGCTTACAGACACTGCTACGAAAAGTCCGAGAAAAGTGGAACTTATCGCTATGAGAACTATTGCAGGTATAAGAGTTATCCAGTTAACGCCTGAAAGGTCTGTGAAGAAAGCAGCCATAATAACGGGGACAAAAGCATTGACTATGCCGAATATTATGGCGCCGGTAGTTTTGGCAAGCATAAGCAGTTCAAGTGAAATCGGCGCCAGAAGAAGACGCTCAAACGACCGTCCTTTCTTTTCAAAAGTTATGGTTACGGAGAGCAGGCTTGTCGTGCCGAATAAAACGGAAATGGCGACAACGCCGGGGAGAAGTCCGGGTATGCTGTCAAGACCCTGCCCCGACCTCATGAAAAACATTCCGGTCCATGCAAGAGGGAAAATAATTCCCCAGCTTATGTTGGGCGGTTTAAGATAATAGGACCGGGTATCTTTCAGCAGTATGCTCCAGAATGCCGTGTTTGACTTCATTTACTATTATCTCCCTTTTCCTTTTCTCCCTTCATCGCGTGGGCTTCAATACCCGTTATCTCAACAAACACGTCTTCAAGCGACGGCCTTATCTTGCGGGCTTCGGACACCTCTGCCCCGCGGTCTTCCATAAACTTTACAAAAGGCCCTATGAAAATGGGCTTTCCGGATTCAATTCTGACGGTAGCCCCAATCAGCTCGCGGCATTTGATTCCAGGAAATTCTTTCTCCATGGCACTGGCAAGCCCTTCAATATCTTTTGAAAGAGCAAACTGGACGATGTGTCGTCCTTCCGTCAGGCGCATGAGGTTGTCGGTTGTGTCCGTGCGGACTATTTTTCCGGAAACTATAAAAGCGATCCGCCGGCAAAGCCTTTCCGCTTCTTCTATATAGTGCGTGGTTAAAAATATGGTTGTTCCGCCTGCATTCAAATCGTAAATCAACTGTCTTATCTGTCTGGCGCTGGCAACGTCTATCCCTGTTGTCGGCTCATCCAGAAACAGTATGGGCGGCGAGTGGACAATGCCCGCGGCAATGGTGAGTTTTCGCTTCATCCCCTTGGAATATCTGGCGAATTTTCGGTTTGCGGCGTCGGCAAGTCCAAACTGCTCCAGCAGTTGGCGGGCGCGGCTTTCCCTGCTTTGTCTTTTCATTCCGTAAAGGGCGCCGCAAAAAGCAAGATTTTCATAACCGGTAAGTTCGGGATAGAGGTTGCTTTCATCGGGGACGATTCCCATGAGATGCTGGGCGGCCTTCGGGTTTGCGGAACAGTCTATTCCCTGGATGCGTATGGAGCCTTTGTCCGGCCGTGCGAGTCCGGTAAGCATATTTATGGTTGTTGTTTTTCCCGCACCGTTCGGGCCCAGAAAACCGAATAACTCCCCTTCACAGATACTGAAATCAACGCTGTCTACCGCCTGCACTTCTTCGAATTTCTTGCTCAACCCTTTTACTCTAATTATGCTTTTGGCGACTACATCCATTTATTTCCCATCCTTATTTTTCTTGCTCACAGTAATGTTCCCTGGCATCCCCGCGGTATTCCTTTATCTGTTCAGGATTGCAGGTTTTAGGGTCTTTGCCATTTAAAAAAGTTTTAACAGACAGTTATGTTCTTTCTTTTCTTTCAACTTATCAATTTTGTTGAGAAACAAAAGACCTTTCCTGGATCCTTCCGGTGCAAGAGTGTAATGAATCCAGTAGCCTTGTTTCACCCTGAAATATTATCCATTCTTCCCGAGCATTATAGAATTGCAATTTTATGGGGACATCAGAAGCCTTCTCTTCTTTTCCGTTCTCTGACGATGGCGGCTTTCAATTCTTTTATGAGGGCCAGCCTGGGGGATTTATCGCCCGCCCAGTAAAAGGATGAGAGAACGCCGTCAAGAAGCTGTTTCGCGTCCAGATGCCTTTCCGGATACATGTCCGCCATCCTCTCTGCCAGCCACTCGAGGGAAGGAAGAAAAACCAGCCGCCCCGAGCGCCTGAGCTTGGATATTGAGGGCATGTTGCCCGGTTCTATAAGAATAAATTCGTTTGTCAATTTATCAAAAATCTCGTCCTTGAGAACGGGAGACCATGATTCCTGTATCTCTGGGCATTCGCATTCGTCAACATATTCCTGTTTCTCGTTTCCCTGCACAATGTGCGGGTCTTCCATTTTAGCCTCTCCGCATCAAGAAAATGCAGCCATTGATGATTTAACGCCACATTGACTTTTCCTGCGGTGCGATAACCCTGTGTGCCGTGCCTTTGCGCGGCTTTGCCATCATGTTTTCAGCCAGTTCGCGCCACTTCAGATAATGCGGCGTTTTCTTATGGGCCGCAGAGGCCTCTTCCGTTTCATAAGCCTCGTAAAGGGTAAATCGGGAAGGGTCTTCAATGCTCTGCAATACGTCAAACCTCAAGTTTCCCGGCTCTTTGACCGATTCCCGATGGTTATCAACGATTATCTTTATAAATTCGTCAATCTTGTCTTCCCTGACATGAATTTCCACTGTAGCAACTATCATTTTATCCCCCTGTTACTTAATCCCCTTAAGAATCTTTTGAAGGAAAGGAATGTCCTCTTTCAACTTGGTTTCGGACTCTCTTCCGTCAAGCGCTTCCAGAGACAGGTATCCTTTGTAGCCGATGCCGTCAAGCTGTTTTATTATCTCTTCCCAGTTCAAGTCTCCTTTTTCAAGAGTCCCGAACTCCATGGGATATTTTCTGCCCGCAGGCACGCTTCCACCTTCCTGTACATAACGGGCTGATTTGACATGCACGTGGTTTATGTGCCCGCCCATAACGCTTAAGGCATACCCGGTCTTTGTGAACCCTTCAAACAGGCTGTTGCCCGGGTCGTATATAATGCCTATCCTCTCGGGGGGGAATTTAGCGACCATTTGCAGGCAGGCGTTGGGCGTACAGCATATCATGTTATGGTGTTGTTCAATGTTCAATTGAACGTCAAATTCCTCCGTCGCCGGCAAAACCTCTTTCTCCAGCCACCTTATCTGCCTTTCCATAAGCTCTGCGACAGAACTCTCTCCCGGGAAGGGATAGCTGTGACAGCGCACTTTCCCGGTATTCAATATCTTGGCTACATTGAAGATTTTTGCTATCTCGTCCCTTGTTTCATTGTACTTGAAATAGGGCGCTATGCCGGCCGTTTCCAACTGTGAGTCTTTCATTATTTTCGCAACATCCTCCGCTGACTTGGGAAGATTATTCACGTCTATATGCCCTTTTTCCCTGCACCACCACTCCACCCCGCCGCATCCGTATTTCTCGGCAAGTTTTATTACTTCCGCAGGGTTTTTATCCGCGCAGGACAGAGAATACACAGATATCTTCATGTTTCCCTCCGTTTTGTTTTTGAAAGGTATTATATCATACCATTAAAAAACCTATTCCGAAAAACGGGTTTGCCAGTCAATCCGGTTTATACTAAAATTAGCATGCAGATTTAAAGAGAGTTTTCATGAAACATTTAAAGCATCCGCTGAAAACCGGATTCAGCTTCGGGCTTACGTCGGGTATCATAACAACGCTTGGATTGATTGTGGGGCTGCATTCGGGGACGCAGTCAAAATCCATAATACTGGGCGGCATTCTTACAATCGCTATTGCCGATGCCTTCTCCGACGCTCTGGGAATTCACATATCCGAGGAATCGGAGATAAAGCATTCCCCTGCAGAAATATGGACCGCGACTATTTCAACGTTTATTTTCAAGTTCGTTTTCTCTGCCTCTTTTCTCATCCCCGTTATTTTTCTTTCTCTTGACCTTGCGGTTGCGGCAAGCATTGCATGGGGCACAGCCCTGATATTGTTATTCAGCTATCTGCTGGCGAGACAGCAGAAAGAAAAACCTCTGAAGGTCATAGCGGAACACCTGCTGATAGTTCTGGCAGTTATTGCAGCGACTCACTACACGGGAGAATGGATAGCCGGCAGGTTTTGACGAACGTTCATCTCTGGAAATTGGGGAATATGTTTGAAATCCACACTATATCTTTAGCCCAGCCCTCTCCGCCAGAGTCTTTATCCATGGCATAACTGCCGAGAATGAAAAATTCCCGGGTAGGCACGGTATTTGCAGAAATGCTGGCTATAAGAAAATCTCCGGGCGTACTCCTCGCCCAGACAAGAATATTATTCCCGGGAATAAGGTCTATCTCCTTTTCTATTATCTGGGGCCGCGGATTGTTCTTTAATTCCCACTCATATACCACAATTACGCCGTTTAAGGTGATATCGCAGGCGGTTATGCCGTAGTTCTCAATACGCAGTATGCCTTTCCCGGGGTTTGTTTCAAAAGAATCCGTGTAAGTGTCAGGCTGGCCGTAGGTTCTGGGAAGAGGAGGAGAGGTAAACAGAGTTGTGGGCGGAATCTGGTAGAAATAAGGAGAGCCCCACGGGTCAAAAGGAACTTCTCTGGTATAAGGCCCTCCCCACCCTTTTTCTTGCATGAGAGGCGGTTCGGCCGCTGTAAGATGGCTGAGGTAAACGGGATAATAGCCCGTATCGTCCTTTATCTCTTCAAGAAGCAGGGACAGCTGTGCAATCTGGGCCTTGGCGCTTACCACCTTTGCCTTATTGGAAATGGTTCTTATAACCCCTATGCTTATCCCGACTATCACTACAAAAATCGCTATTACAACAAGAATCTCCATAATCACGGAACCGTAACTTTTAATCTTCCCGTCACTTTCCATATTCATATTATACCTTGATTATAAAAAAGAGCAATAGATTACATTATTAACAAAGAAAACTTTATTTCTTCCGATAGTATTTCAGAATATAAAGTTTTTTATCCCTGCCGGTGTTCATCCATCTTGACATTGATATGGGCACCACTATTTTTTCCTTGTCGAGGTTTATGACCGTCTTTGCCCTTGTTTGAACGCCGAAGATGTTGTTATAGTACCTGAACCCGACCTCTATCTGGGGGAGGTCCACGTCGGGCCTGAAAGGCGTCGTATACATGAATACCGGGGTTTTGATAAGAATAAAAACGAATGCGGCGGCCCCGAAAACAACAATGTAAAATTTAGTGTTTTTAAACAGTGCAAATAAGCCGGAACTCCTTTTCTTTCTCTCCCTGTAAGGATAATCCGGCTTATAGCGCTTCTGGGTCTTTTCTCTCTTCTCCTCCGGATTTTCAACAGAAGGAAGTTTCTTATATCCGATTCTGTCCTCTTCTTCATCTGAAAAGGAATCCCCTTTTATCTTTATATCAGGAGCGCTTTTTGAAAAAGCTTTCAGTTCTCTTTCCAGCCGTTTTATATTATCGTCAATATTTCCTTCTCCGCCAATCTTGAATTTTCCCTGTTTTCTTGACATCCTTCCCATGTGTTTTCTCCCAAAAATTTCACTTTATATTTTACCCCTTAATTACGGTTTTGTTCAATATATGTTTCAGCATTGAATCTTGCCCTGATGCTTTTGCCGCCCATATATCTGACCGAGCCGAACACAGGCCTTTTGAACCACGGCCTATCATGAAGCCCCCCCACCGACCAGGCTATGCCGGCGTAACCGCTTGGGTCCCTGCCGTCAAGTTCATATCTGTCATTAAGGCGGACGGCAAAGGAAAAAGCCTCTTCCGGCGTCCTGCTCCACTCCAGAATCTTCTTTGCCCAGTACATCCTCATGTATCCGTGCATCTTTCCCCTGTTCACCATCTCTCTCTGCGCCGCATTCCACAAATCGTCGTGGGTTTCGGCATTCTCAAATTGTTTTTCGGAATATATGTATTCCCTGATATCTTTCCTGCGGCTGTCCAGCGTTTTTCTCGCCCATCCGGGAATTCCCTCGAAAGAATCGCAACGTCCGTTATAAAAACAGAAGTTTTCGGCAAGCTCTCTTCGCACGATAAGTTCCTCAATGAAAGATTCGGTTGATTCCACATCCTTCCCCGCCCGCTGAACCTCAAGGGCTATTCTTTGCGCCGAAATCTGCCCGAAATGAATGTAAGGGGAGAGATTTGACTGCCCGTCTTTCGCGGGATTGTTCCTGTCGGCGCCGTAGCCGTTAAGTTTTTTATTGATGAAATTCTTAAGAACTTTTACGGCTTCTTCCTCCCCGGGTTTCAGCCATGTTATCCTCCCTGCGGATTTATCAGACTTAAGCGTTTTATACAGCATTTTAAAATCATTCCTTTCGGTTTTTACAGGCCACGGGAAGGGATGCCGCTTTACGGCAGGCACAGGGGTTAAAAACACGGGCAGAAGCCGGTGTATCTTAGGCCTGAGCGTCCGGGCGGAAAACTCCTGTTTTCCCGAAGCCAGGCGGCACGGGACTATATTATGGCTGTCTATTTCTATAAAGGCAGTTCTTGTTCTGCCGGAAACTTTGTCCTTCCACTCCCTGTGTATCTTAAGCGGAGAAAAGTCGGTGACAAGAGCTCCCGCCTTGTGTTTTTTTATGAATTTCACTATTTCATCGGGTGGATTACCCGGGAGAATGAAGAACGGTATGCGGAGTTTTTCAAGGCGGCTTTCAATTAAAGCAAGGCCTTCCAGCATAAATGAATACTGCCTTTCCGCCGCTCCGAGAAAGGAAGGGGCAAGAGTGAAAACAACGGCCAGCGGCTGTTTCATTCTTATTGCCGCATCCTGGGCATAAAGCAAAGCCCAGTTATCCCCTGCCCTCTGGTCCCTGCTCATCCAGTATATAACAGGACAGGGCTTTGCTGATATGCCGTTGAGGCTTGCGGCCCTTCTTTCATCTGCCATAAAACGCACCCTCTTCCCGTTAAAACCTGCGTTTAATTATAAAAACTTTTTAATTACAAGATACAGTATGAATAAAACCGCAAGGAAGATGATGAGTTTTACAAAGGCTTTCACTCCGGAAGGCTTGGTCCGTTTTGCTTCAATCTCTTCGGCGCGCTGTGCAAAAACGGAAAATGAATCAAGGCACTTCTGACTGCAAAAAATGCCACCTGCCCCCACAATGCGGCATTCGCCGCAAAGCGGCCTTCCGCACTGCTTGCACCGTGCTACGGCAGGCCTTCCCGTATGATAGAAACAGTCCGCCATTTCACCCACCTCCTTTATCCCGAACCGACGTTTTTTGTTGTTGCGAGCCCCGTTTCTTTGGGACGCGGCAACCTCAACCTTTCGCCCTCTTTTGAGGGGTCTGGATTTATCGCTTTTCACTTGATTAGCTTTCCAAGTGAGAAATTTATGATTTTGTTTCTATTATATTTAAAAATAATAGCAGGTTTTACGGTTTTTTTCAAATAACCCTGCCGCAGTGAATTTGACAAGCTCGGAAGTTTCGTAATAACATTTTAAAAAATTAAGGCGAGGAGGTAAATATGGCTGGCACATATCGTTTTTCTTTCGGTCCATGGAACATTCACGAAGGGGCGGACCCGTTCGGTCCGGCAGTGCGCAACTCAATCGCTTTCGGGAAAAAGCTAAGCATGTACAGAAATCTCGGCTTCGGCGCGGTCCAGTTTCACGACGACGACGCTGTCCCGGACATGAATAATCTTAAACCCGAACAGATAATCAAAAAAGCGCGGGCAGTCGCAAAACTTTTGAAAAACGAAGGGCTGAAAGCCGAATTCGTCGCTCCGAGAATGTGGGAGGACCCGAGAACAATAGACGGGGGATACACATCCAATAATGCGGCCAACCGCAGGTATGCGCTGGAAAGAAGCCTGAGGACCATAGACATTGCAAACGAACTCGGGACAAAGCTCATAGTCCTCTGGCTTGCAAGGGAAGGCACGTATATACGCGAATCCAAGGACAGCAAGCTGGCAGTGGAAAGAACCGCGGAAGCCGTAAACAAAATGCTGGAATACGACGGCAAAATACGGATTGCCGTAGAACCCAAGCCCAACGAGCCGATGGACCATACATACATCCCGACAACGGGGCATGCTGTTGCGCTCTCGCTTCTGACCTGCGACCCGGACCGGGTGGGCGTAAACATTGAAAGCGCGCATGCAATCCTTGCCGGCCTTGACCCGTCAGACGAAATGGGCTTTGCCCTCGCTTTCGGCAAACTCTGGACAGTACATCTCAACGACCAGAACGGCCTTAAGTTTGACCAGGATAAAACGTTCGGTTCCGTTGACCTGCGCCGCGCATTCAACCAGGTCAGGATCCTGGATAAATACGACTACGGGGAGAACGGCGAGTGGGTGGGCCTTGACGTAAAGGCGATGCGTACACAGAAGGCTCCGGCGGTCAAACACCTGACAAACAGCAGGGAGATATTCCTGCGTCTTTTGAAGGTGAGCAGAAGCCTGGACGATTCAAAGATGGACAAGATGATTAAGGAACGCGACTACGAAGAGCTTGACCGTTACATAATAGAAAGCCTGATGGGGGGAAAATGAAAAAATTCAGAGTTGCGGTTATCGGCACGGGTTTTATCGGGAATATACACTGCGAACAGCTGATGAGGATTTCCAACGTTATGCTTGCAGGCATAGCGGACAAGAATCCTGCGCTTGCTTCCGAAGCGGCGGCTCGGTTCGGAGCGGAGAAGATATATAAGAACGCCGACGAGGTCTTGTCCGACGGGACGATTGACGTTATACACAACTGCACGCCGAACAACCTGCACTATGAAATTAACAAGCGGGCGCTGGAATCCGGAAAACAGGTCTTTTCTGAAAAGCCGCTTGCACTCACGGCAAAAGAGTCTTCTGAACTGGTGAAACTGGCAGAAAAAGAAAACGCCGTAACGGGGATAAACTTCTGCTACCGCTACTATCCGGTAGTGCAGGAAGCGGCAGTCCGAGTGGCAGGCGGAGAAATAGGCGCAGTTTATAATATTCACGGCAACTATCTGCAGGACTGGCTGTTATATCCAACCGATTATTCATGGCGGCTTGACCCTTCAATGGCAGGCGCTTCAAATATAGTCGGAGACCTCGGAAGCCACTGGTGTGACCTTGCACAATTCGTTTCCGGGCTGAAAATCATTGAGGTAATGGCTGAATTGAAAACAATTTTGCCGGTAAGGAAGCGTCCGAAAACCAAGGAAACGCTGACCTTTTCCAATGCCTCCGATATAGACTACGAGGACGTTAAAATCTCCCTTGACGAATACGGTGCACTGCTTCTGCGTTTTGACAACGGCGCCTGCGGAACCTTCACCACCTCACAACTGGCGGCCGGACGCAAGTGCAACATAGACCTGCAGGTCTACGGCTCCAAGGGCTCTGTCGCATGGAACCACGAGCGTTCCGCAGAACTCTGGTTCGGACACCGCAATGAACCTAACCGGATTTTCTTTGAATCCCCGAACATTCAGTCTCCGGAAACCAGACGCTTCGCCCGCCTTCCCTCCGGACATCCAATGGGATACATGGATGCGATTATGAACCTTTTCAATGATTTTTACCGGGCGATTGAACTGAAAAGAGCGAACAAAACACCTGATTTCCGGCATCCCGACTTTAAGGCCGGACACGAAGAGATGCTTATACTGGAAGCGGCAATCCGCTCCCGGAAAAGCGGCACATGGGCAAAGGTGGATACTGTCTGAGAACAGGCGAGAAAAAACGAAATAAAATTTTCCGACAAAATTGACCTGAACGTACAACGTTTATTCTTGAGATAAAACTGTCATATTATATTATGAACAAGATATTCCTCCCGGTAACATTTGTTTTCCACCCAGAATGGTGGCATAAAAATTACGGGATAACTTTTGGAAGAGATTTTTTTTATAATCCGGATTTGCGGGTGGAATCTGACTTTAAAATGCGCAATATATTGTATGAGCGCTTCGGCAGATTCGGCACGGATGAAAAACCGGTCAAACCAAGGCCCTGCATAGGAGCCACCTATCTGGCCGCTGGATATATAATCTCGGAAATGTTCGGTTGTAAAATTGAATATTATAAAGATGCGTCTCCGAGCGTCTTGCCTGAAATGTTATCTGACGAAAAAGCGGATAAAATAGAACCTGTTAACTTAAAAACAAATGCTGTTTTTAATCAGGTATCAGAACTCATGGATAAACTTAAGGAAAAATTCGGCTATGTTACCGGAGACATCAACTGGCAGGGAATTCTTAATGTAGCCTTAGATATCAGGGGGCAGGAAATTTTTGTCGACATGGCGGAAAAGCCCCAGAGAGCGAGGAGGATTTTTTCGTCTATAACTGAGACAATCATAGAATTTGTCAATTATATCCGCGGGGAAACAGGGACATCATCAATCTCGGTAAATCGCGCAGTGGAATATGTCAATCCTGAAATTAATCTGCATTCCAATTGTTCAGTAGTGATGGTCTCACCAAAAACGTACAAAGATATTCTTTTAGAATATGATATCAAACTATCCCGTGCGCTACAGCCATACGGAATTCATCATGACGGAAATAATCTGCATCTCCATGCGGATGGGTATGCTGAAGTTCCCAATGTTTGTTTTTTTGACGTAGGATGGGGCTCTGACATCTCCCTCTGCCGCAAAAAACTCTCAGGCGCCTTTTTAAATCTTCGCTATGACCCGGTAAAAATGCGCGCGGCTTCGTCAGAAGAATTGGAAGAAGATATCCTGAGAATGCTTAAAGAATCCGGCGACCCTGATAAGACCGGATTCTGCTGTATCAATATGGGCTGGGATGTGCCTGATAAAAATATTGAAACTGTTTATTCAACCGTGGATAAATACCGGAAAAAGTTTTTATCCAAACCTGTCTTAAAAAACGGATAGTGATACAAGGCACATTGAAGCGTATCCTTCGATTAAAGTGAGATAATAATTCACAAACATGCATATTGCTGAAGATAAGGCAATGTCAACTTTTAAATTTATTTAGAGGAGAGAAATGAATTCAAAAGAGAGAGTTATACAAACGTTAGCTCATATAGAGCCGGACAGGGTTCCCTTCGGAGAATGGGGAATAGACCATGATATAGTTGAAAAGGTAATCGGGAGAGATACTTATTGGAGAAATAAAAAGAAAGTTATTTTAGCTTTATGGTCAGGCAAAAGGGATGAAGTAGTTGAGAGTTATAAAAAGGATTTGGTAGAATTAACGAAAAAACTTGATTACGATTTGGTACCGGTACATTTAGTGCCGCCCGCAGGACTTCCACCCCAAAAGATAGAACAGACAGATGAAAATACATGGAGAGATGGAAGGGGACAAACATGGAAATACTCACAAGGAAACGATGCTATACTGCTTGTAGACAGTCCGGTCAAGTCATTTAAATCTCGCGATGAATTAAGAGAATATTTTGAGTCAGAATTGGTAAAACGCTTTGGGTTCAAAATAAAAAACCGCACGGGAAACGGTTATGATATGAAATTAGATGATGAATCCCGGCTGGATTTGGTGAGGCATGCAGTCAATCAATTAGGCAATGAAAAATTTATAATCGGACGCGGATTTGAGGAAGGCGTCGGGAATATTGATCCCCTCTACCTTTCCGAATTTGAAGTCGCCATGGTTTTTTTCGGCGGAAATTTGGAAAATTTTCTGCTTAACATTGCTATGAAACCGGAATTAGTCCAGGAGGCTTTTAATCTCTATACCGAGATTAATATTGCTGCAGCTAAAGCAATGATAGATGCAGGGGTTGATGCCGTCATGCCTGGAGGGGATTTTTCCGATTCTAACGGCCCTATGGTTTCCCCTGAAAGTATCAGAAGAATCTTTCTGCCGGGAATGAAGAAATTAAGCACATATTGCCATCAAAGAGGAGTAAGGGTAATGAGCCATAACTGCGGCAATAACTGGAAAATAATGGATATACTGATTGAAGCCGGTTATGAATCATGGCAATCTATTGCTTGCAAAACAGCAAGTATGGATCTCAAGAGATTAAAGGAGGAATATGGAGAAAAAATTTCCTTCTGGGGAGGAATAAATATTGAAACTCTTGTCGACGGAACTCCTGAAGAGAATGAGAATGATGTGCTTTACGCCTTAAAATATGCCGCTCCCGGAGGAGGTTTTATCATGGGAACGAGCAACAGTGTTTGTTTCGGAAGCAAATACGAAAACTATATGTCTGCTTTGGAAACTCTTCATAAATACGGAGATTATCCAATTCAATTATAACTTAAAGAGGAAGATTAAAAAGATATTCCACTTCTGATATTGCTTTGCGTCAGAATTATAAATTCACCCGCAAATATGTCAATAATAAGAATAAGCAAGACGGCGTTTCATTTGCAAAAATCAAGCGTGATTGTAAAAATGACAAAACAAATTTCTAAGGAAGCTGTCCCTGGGATAAATTCATTGTTGGAATAACCGAGATTTGGAGGCAAATAAAATGGCCAAGGCAGGACTGCGTACTGACCAAGACCTTCTGGTTAAGTATTTCGGGACAACCTATGACAATGTTTCAAAAATATTCCTGGCGGGAGCATTTGGTAACTTCATAGATGTTTCCAACGCTATGAAAATAGGCTTATATCCATCCATAAACAAAGATAAATTTATAAGGTTTGGGAATGGCGCGCTTGCAGGAGCAAGAGATATGCTTCTTTCAAGGAAAAGAAGAGCTGATGCCGAGAAAATAGCAACTACCATACAGCACACAAAACCGAATGAAATGGAAGGCTCAGAATTCCAGTATATTGTAGCAGACAACATGTACTTTAGCAAAAGGGAAGAATGAAACACACATTAAGCCGGGCTTTACGGCAAAAGCGAACCTGTTTCTTCCCGTTCTAACCTCAAAAAATATATAAGCTCCGGCGGTAGGATTCGAACCTACAACCTTGCGGTTACAAGTACCCCCGAATTACTTCAGGGCTTGGACTATCTCTTCATCCTTTCCGAATTTTTTGGATTGGGATGTCGGGCGCTTCCCCGTTACCTGGAAAACAGGTACCGGGTACTCCATTTCTGGATAGTCTCTGCACCTTCCATTTTTTTGAAACAAATGGCTTGGCTCAGGATTGTCCGCCAGCTTTTCTTTTGTCTGATGGATTTCCCTGAATTCACCCGATTTTTCAACCACGATTTCTCGTGGAAGCTGCAACTGCTCACAGCCGCTTGCTCCACCGTTGAGCTACGCCGGAATTATCAAATTGTCAATTGAACTTTAAGCGGCCTCTGAAAAAGTCGTTAAACCCTTGTTTTGTCATTGCGAGCGCAACAAGCCGAAGCCACGAGCGAAGCTTGGCGGGAAGCAATCTAAGTAGATTGCCGCAGTTGCAAAAAACGCTCCTTCGCAATGACAAGTTGGGAAGTTTTTCAGAAACCCCATTAAGTATACCTGATTTGCACGTCAAAATCAATTTATTTCTTGCAGGTTGAACAGCTTGAAGACGAACATGAAGAGCAGGATGATGGCGAGGAGCTTCCTGCAGCTACCCCGCTTTTTTCTTCCTTTGCCTTCTTCTTGTAATCCTCACTTCTGTACTCGGTGGTATAAAACCCGGGGCCCTTAAATATGACTCCGCCTCCCAGGCCGATAATCCTTGACACTTTTCCTTCGCACTCAGGGCATTTTGAAACAGGCGCATCGGTCATTTTCTGGAATTTTTCAAACCTGTGTCCGCATTTTTTACATTCGTATTCGTAAGTAGGCATGATAATACCTCCTCAAATAGTATAAAAATATACCTTAAAACAGAAAAAAGTCAAGGGATTCAGAACGGAAGGGGATTTTCGTCTATTCTCTTCCTGTCTTCCTTTTTGCCTGCGGCATCCTTGTTTAGATTTTCCAAGTACAAGGACATCGTCGGGAAAGCGATTGAGAGCCCCATTTCCTTCAGTTTCCGCATGATTGCAAGGTTGATTTTTTCTTTCACTTCAAGATGCTCGTCAAAAGCGACCTCTTTACTAAAGTACAATATGCTTATGTCAAGGCTGGAGCTTCCGAAATCCGAGAATCTAACAACCATGAATTCCTGGTCGACGCGTTTCTCATTCATCAATATTTCTTTTATTGCGGATACCGCCCGTTCCATCTGCCCGGCAGTCGTTTCATATGTAACCCCGATTGTCTGGGAAACCCTTCTTTTCGGCATTTTTGACAGGTTGTCTATTGTCGCATTGGCGACAGTTTTGTTGGGAATGGTTACAAGGGTTTTGGGCCATGTTCTTATACGCGTTGAACGAAACCCCACCTCTTCAACGATGCCTTCCACGTCGCCTGTTTTGACCCAGTCTCCTATAATGAAAGGCCTGTCAAGAAATATAAACACCGAGCCGAAAAAATTTGAAAGGGTATCCTGCAGTGCAAGGGCCACGGCAAGGCCTCCTATTCCAAGCCCCGCAAGGAGGCTGGAAATATTGTAGCCCAGCAGTTGCATTATCCATAAAAAACTGATGGCTCCAACGGTTACCTTGATTGCCTTGCTTACAAGCGGAACAAGCTGTTCATCGAGCTTTGATTCGGTTCGTTCGGCAAGGCGTGTAAGATATTTTACGGCTATATCAACTATTCTGAACAGAAACCAGAGGAAATCCAGGGCAACGAGAATTTTAACGGCCCCGAAAACAAAACCGTTGATATCCGGAGTTTCGGGAAACGGCAATACCGCCATGGCTCCCGCCAACCCGCCCAGCAATAACAAGAACCCTACCGGTTTGCTCAGGGCTTCCAGAAAAAGATTGTCAAGGTCAATCCGCGTTTTCTTAAAAAGCGGGATGAGCTTTTTTTCAAAGATGTAATCCGATATTTTCTTCAGTACCAGCCCAAGAAGGATAAACGCAAATGCGGCGATAAACTGCCATACGGCGACATTCATTATTGCCCTGCGCATCCACACAGGAAAATGTGCCGATAAATCAATCTTCGGCAAAGGAGCGATTTTCGTCTCTCCACCAGTCTGCGCGGAAAGGATCTGCATTAAAAATAAAAACATCCCAGCCGAATACACATATTGTTTTCTGGAAAGAAACTTCATGGTTTTCAGTATACCAGATATGCGGAATTTGTGCAAGATTCACAGAAGCGTTTCGGCAAAGAAACCGACCGTCTCGCCGATAGCTTCCTGTTCGGAAAATTCAGTCGCAAGAGTATGGCCGCCCTCGTCAAGAACGAGGATGCGCGGGAAAAGAGCGTTCTTGTGGAAGGATTTAAAATAAGACAGGGAATGTTTCAAGGGCACGCTTACATCATCTTTCGCATGAACCAGCAGGACATTCCCTCTGTATGATTCGGCAGATTCCAGAGGTTTCACCTTCTCTGTTGATTTTATAAACTTCTTACCGAGATAGTTTCCGAAACCCGGCGGATACACCCTTCCCTTTTTAAACAAAATCTTTTCAAGTTTTTTCGGCAGCTTTTTTCGCATTATCTCCGGATAAGCGACCGGAGACCACAAAACAAGCGACCTTGTTTTATATTCCAACGCAACGGATACGGCAGTTACCGCTCCCATTGAAAGGCCGAGAACACCGAGCCGGTTCTTGTCAAACGTTTTGTCTTTCATAATAAATTCCACCGCTTTCTTTCCGTCTTTTATTTCCGTGAGAAGGCTCATATTCTCAAATTTACCTTCGCTGTCACCCGAGCCCATGAAGTCAAACCTTAACACCGCCATACCCTTTGCGGCAAGGCGCCGGGCCGTCTTTGTGAATATAAAGTGGCTTCCGGATTTGCTGCCTGTAAAACCGTGGAACATAACTACGGCGGGATAAGGTCCCTTACCCCGCGAAGGGATGTGCAGAATCCCGGCAAGGCTGTATCTTCCGCTTTTAAAACTGAAGCTCTTCTCCATATTGCTCCTTTGCAAACATTTTACCACATAACCCGTTATTTGACTTTATTCGGGTTAATTCCTAAAATGATAGAACTAATTATGGACACTGGAGAGAACAAAAAAAACGATTTTATCAGGGAAATAATACGAGAAGATCTGAAGACGGAGAAATACGGAAAGAAGGTGCATACCCGCTTTCCTCCGGAGCCCAACGGATATCTCCATATAGGCCATGCAAAATCCATATGCCTTAATTTCAGCATAGCCGAAGAATTCGGGGGCAGATGCAATCTGCGCTTTGACGACACCAATCCGGAAAAGGAAGAAGAAGAATACGTAAATTCCATTAAAGAAGACATTAAATGGCTCGGATTTGACTGGGAAGACAGGGAATATTACGCTTCCGATTATTTTGAACAACTGTATGATTTCGCGGTAGTACTGATAAAAAAAGGCAAAGCGTTTGTATGCGACCTTACGGCCGAAGAGATAAGCGAATACAGGGGAACTCTCACGGCTCCCGGCAAAGAGAGCCCTTACAGAAACCGCACGGCGGAGGAAAACCTCAGGCTGTTTGCGGAAATGCGCGAAGGTAAATACCCCAACGGAGCAAAGGTCCTCCGTGCAAAAATAGATATGGTTTCCCCCAACCTGAATATGCGCGACCCTGTAATTTACCGTATTCTTCACAGCAGCCACCACAGAACCGGCAATAAATGGTGCATATATCCCACTTACGACTGGGCGCACGGACAGTCCGACTCCATAGAAGGGATTACGCATTCCATATGCACGCTGGAATTTGAAGTCCACAGGCCGCTTTACGACTGGTTTATTGAACAGCTTGGGATACACCACCCGAGGCAGATAGAATTTGCAAGGCTCAACCTTACATATACCGTAATGAGCAAGAGGCGCCTGCTTGAACTGGTGGAGGAGAAGCATGTAAGCGGATGGGACGACCCGCGGATGCCGACCATCTCGGGGATGCGGCGCAGAGGCTATCCGTCCGAAGCGATACGCAATTTCTGTTCAAGAATAGGCGTGGCAAAAACCGAAAGCACCGCAGACATGGCCCTGTTGGAACACTTCGTCCGCGACATCCTGAATAAAAGCGCCTCGAGGGTTATGGGAGTGATGAGGCCATTAAAAGTGGTCATAGACAATTATCCGGAAGGGAAAACAGAAGAGCTTTCTGCCGTAAACAACCCCGAGGACCCTTCGGCCGGAACAAGGAAAATACTGTTTTCCAAGGTCATTTATATAGAAAAAGACGATTTCATGGAGGAACCTCCGAAAAAGTTTTACAGGCTGGCGCCCGGAAGAGAGGTGCGCCTGCGTTATGCCTATTTTATAAAATGCATTTCTGCGGCCAAGGATAGCGAGGGCAGAGTGACGGAACTGCACTGCACCTACGACCCCGCCACCAAGGGAGGGGATGCGCCTGACGGAAGAAAGGTGAAAGCAACTCTGCACTGGGTATCCGCTACGCATTGCATAACGGCCGAAGCTCGTCTGTACAACTCCCTGTTTGTTAAAGAAAACCCTCTTGATATCCCCGAAGGAGGGAATTTCAAGGAAACGCTGAATCCCGAATCTCTGGAAACACTGCCGGAATGCAGGGTTGAACCTTCACTTACGGGGGCAAAATCCGGGACAGTATACCAGTTTGAACGGCTCGGCTACTTCTGCGTAGACGCTGACGCTTCGGATAAAAAACTGGTTTTTAACCGTACTGTGACGTTGAAAGACGACTGGGCCAAGATAAAAAACTCCGGAGGATTAAAATGAACAGCATCCGCTACGCCAAAAAAATACCGGTCAAATATAACGTTGATATTTTTGTTGCCGGAGGAGGCCCGGCAGGAGCCGCTGCGGCAATCATGGCTTCCAGACAGGGAAGCAAGGTGTATCTTGCCGAAGCGCATACATGCTGCGGAGGCATGGGAACGGCAGGGCTGGTCCCTCTCTTCATGACATTTACAGACGGTGTTAATTTTCTTGCCGGCGGCATCGGAAAGGAAATCCTTGAACGGCTGAGGAAAGCCGGAGGAACACTCACCGAAGGCAGAGCCATTATAAGAGCAGAGGTTCTGAAACGGCTTTACGAAGAAATGCTCATGGAATCGGGCGTACAATTTACTTATTACACTAAACTTGTTGACGTCGTAGTAAAAAACGGTATGGTCAGCGAAGCAATCTGCGATGGAAAATCAGGACTTTTTGCCGTGAAAGCAAAGGTGTTTATAGACGGGACCGGCGACGGCGACCTTGCCGTCTCTGCAGGGGCGAAGTATGAAAAAGGCGATGACAAAGGGTTGATGATGGCAGGGACGCTGTGCAGTCTGTGGTCGGGCATTGACTGGGATAAAGTTGCAAAGAGCGGGCTGGCGCAGGCATCCATGCTTGAAAAGGCGTTTAAAGACGGGGTCTTTACCGTAAAGGACAGGCATCTTCCCGGCATGATGCAGTTGGGGGAAACGCTCGGAGGCGCAAACATAGGACATACCTTCGGAGTCGACGGGACAAATGAGCAATCGCTCACAAAGGCGTATCTGCAAGGAAGAAAATACGTTCCTGAATATGAAAGGTACTACAAAAAATATTTTAAAGGATACGAAAAGATGGAGCTTGCGGCAACGGGCTCTCTGCTTGGCATAAGAGAAACACGCCGCATAATCGGAGATTATATTTTGAACGTTGATGATTTCAAAAAATGCGCCGTATTTGAAGACGAGATAGGCCGGTATTCATACCGGATTGACATACACGCTTCAAATCCGGACAAAAAATCATTCGCGAAGTTCAAGAAGGAATTTTCCTTCCTGTACCTGAACAAAGGAGAAAGTTACGGCATCCCTTACAGGATACTGGTACCGTCAAAACTGAAAAACGTGCTGGTTGCCGGCAGGTGTGTCAGCACCGACCGCTACATGCAGTCATCCATAAGAGTCATGCCCGGCTGTTATATAACCGGACAGGCGGCGGGTATGGCGGCGGCAATAATGGCCGAAGATAAAAAAGACTCCCGCTCCATAGACGTACGCAAATTGCAGAAAAAACTGAAGAAGGCGGGCGCATACCTTCCCAACCTTAAATAAACGATGAGGTATATAAGAGAATTAGAACGCAAAATACCTGTTTGCGCCGAATATGATGCGGCGGTTGTCGGCGGCGGCATAGCCGGGATTGCGGCGGCTGCAGCCGCTGCGAGAAACGGCGTTAAGGCATGCATTATTGAAAAACAGTTTGCCCTTGGCGGACTCGCCACGCTGGGCAATGTGGCAATATATCTGCCTATTTGCGACGGATGCGGCAATCAGATAGTGAAAGGGCTCGGAGAGGAACTTCTGCGCCTTTCCGTAAGCGACGGATACAGCAAGATACCTGCCTGCTGGGAAAAGGGCGGGAATGGGCGGAATAGAAGCAGAAAACGCTTTACGGTTACATTTAACCCGCCTTCATTTATGCTCGCCCTTGAACCGTTAGTGCTTGACAGCGGCGCTGACATCATGTATGACACGCGGTTCTGCGGAGTCAAAAAAAGGGGAAGTGCTATCACTCATTTAATAATAGAAAACAAGGATGGACGCTCGGCTGTCGCCTGCAAAACTGTCGTTGATGCTTCAGGAGACGCGGACGTATGCGCGGCGGCAGAAGAAGAAACCGTTTCATTGAATACCAACGTTGCATCAGGATGGTTTTTCAGTCTTGATAATAAGAAACCAACTCTGCACGTGATGTCCGAAAGTTACGACCCGAGCGGAAAAACCGTTCCCGGAGGAAAACGCGGATTTTCAGGCGTAAATGCAAAAGATGTTACGGAGCAGGTGCTTGCCGCCCGCCGCATGTTCAGAGAACGGGTTCATACGCTTCCGTTGAATATTCCCGCAATCCCGGGTTTGAGGATGACGCGCAGGTTAAAAGGACTGACAGAACTCCAGGAAAAAGACGAAGGAAGGATATTTCGGAATTCGGTAGGTATGACAGGCGATTGGCGCAAAGCAGGGCCGGTATACTGCATACCGTTAACCGCCCTTGCCGCAGTGAGAACGCCAAACCTCGTTACTGCGGGCAGGTGCATTTCTTCGGACAGCGCATGGGACATAACCCGCGCCATACCTGCCTGCGCGGTTACGGGAGAAGCGGCAGGAACCGCAGCCGCCCTTCTCTGCCTCTCGGGCAACAAAAGTTTTGCTTCTTTGGACATAAAACTGCTGCAAGCCATGTTGAAAAAGCAGAATGTTCCGGTTGACAAAAAATTATAAAAACAGCAGAGCTATTGAGAAGAAGATAAACAATCCCGAAGTATCCATTATCGTTGAGATAAGCGGACTGCTCACTATGGCCGGGTCAAGACGCAGTTTTCTCAAAATTATGGGCAGTAAACTGCCAAGCAGGTTGGCCCACAGCGTAATACCCATAACCGAAAGGCCTATTACGAAACTTACCAAAGGTTCTCCCTTCCATGCGTAACTCCACATATAAAGAATACATCCCAGGGAAAATCCGAGGAAAAAACCTACCAGCAGTTCTTTTTTAACAACATTAAACCACTTTTTAGGCGTAAGGTCCCCGGTTACCAGCGCTCGGATGATAAGAGTGGCGGACTGTGTGCCTGTATTGCCGCCTGCGCCGAGAAGAACAGGTATAAAAAAAGCCAGGATGATAACCTTTCCCAGCGTTTCTTCAAATGCGGCGATAACGTTGCCCGACACAAATCCGGCCATGGCAAGAATAGAAAGCCATATAATCCTCTTTCTGAACAGAGAAAATACCGGGGCGGTTGTATAGTTTACCTCAAAAGGTATGACACTGGCGCCTTTGTGTATATCTTCCGTAACCTCGTCCTCGTATACGTCAATTACGTCATCAACGGTCACAACTCCGAGAAGGACTTTCTTGGAATCCACGACCGGCAGAACGATGAGATTGTATTTTTTCATCATCTCCACCGCCTGCTCCTGGTCCACGGCGGCAGGGATTGAATGGAACTCGCGGTCCATCAGATTCTCCACCTTTTCCGCGGGGTCGGCAAGTATCAATTTTCTCAGTGTTATATCGTCGATAAGGTGCCATTGTTCGTCAATTACAAAAACTATGTTGACCGTCTCTGCATCTTTTCCGAATTTCCTGATGTGTTCAAGCGACTGTGCAACCGTCCATGAAGGACGTATCGCCACAAAATCGGTGGTCATCAGCCTGCCGACGCTGTCTTCCGGATAGCCGAGAAGCTGCATCGCTTCTTTGCGCTCTTCCTGCGGCAGAAGGCTAAGGAGCCTTTTGGTGACTTTTGCCGGCAGTTCTTCGAAAACATCGGTCCTGTCGTCCGGCGTGAGCTCCAGAAATATCTCTTTTATGTGCTCGTTGCTCATCTGCTTCAAAAGAGCTTTCTGTTCTCCCGATTTAAGTTCGCTGAAGACTTCTGCGGCAAGGTCGCGGGGCAGGATTCGGAACAGTACCACCTTGTCCGGCTCCTCAACGCTGTCAAGCAGGTCAACTATATCCTGGGGAGCCCATTCCGATAAGATTTCCTTGAGAATGCGCCAGTCTTTTGACATAAGAAGCTCTTTTATCTCGGGAGTCAGCAGTTCCTTAAGCATAGTGGAGAGATTTTAACATTCAAAAGACTAAAAATCAACGGCAATTTGACCGCGAAAAAGTTATCTGTTAATATACGAAATATGGAAAAACATGTTTTCAGCAATTACGGGGGAAGCTACCAGCTTGATATAAAAACTCCCGGAGACCTTGCAAAAATTCTTGACATGGACGAGGCGTTATGGGCGGCTGCAAGCATACCCCTAAACATACTCAACATCGACAGGAAATTTCTCGAATATCTTGATTCCGATAAAAACGGACGCATAAGAACGGATGAAATAAAATCCGCAATAAGCTGGCTTTTATGCGTTTTAAAGGATTACTCCCATATTTCGGGCGCAAGCGATGCACTGTCCATAGAAAGCATAAACGGGGATATTCCCGAAGGTAAAATACTCGTAAGGACCGCAAAAAGAATACTCTCAAACCTCAAAGCTTCGGATAATTCCGATAAAATAACTCTTTCACAGGTAAGAAACCTGCAGGGCATAATGGCAAGTTCGGCAACCAACGGGGACGGCGTCATTACGCCTGACGATACGTCCGAGGAGGAAATTTCCGCTCTTATAAAATTGATTATTGAAATTACCGGGGGGACAGCCGACGCAAGCGGAAAACAGGGGATTAGCATTCGGCAGGCTGACGATTTTTTCACTAATGCCTCCCTTTTTCTCGAATGGTCCGCAAAAGGGAAAATCCCTCCCGGGCAGGAAAAAACAGAGATAATGGTATGGGGAGCCGGAACACCCGCCGCCTATGAATGTCTTAAAAAAATAGAGCCCAAAATGAACGAGTTTTTCACCCAATGTGCGATAGCGGGGTTTGACGGAAGGGTTAAAAACTCTCTTAAGCTCACGCAGAAGGAACTTGAAGAAACGGACTTTACCGACACGAAACTTGTACTCAAACGGCTTGCCAAAGCTCCTCTTGCAGAAATAGACGATGAAGGGACGTTGCGGCTCAACGGTTATATAAACCCTGTATTTGCGGACGCCGTTAATTCTTTACGCAGAAACGTCATTGAAAAAGCGCTCGGGAAGAATACTGACAGACTGACACAGAAGCAATGGGAAACGGTTAAAAGCATATTTGCCGTGTACGGGACCTACCTTGACGGGAAAAAAGGAGGCGCGGTTGAAAGCGTTGGAGAAGAAATTTTGAGAAAATACACGGAAGGAGCCTTAAGGGATAAGATAAACGCCCTTATTGAAAAGGACATTGCCGCCGCAAAACAGATACAGCACATACAGGATGTTGAAAAACTTATACTTTTCCAGAAGTACATGCTGGAATTTGCAAACAACTCCGCCAGTTTTGCAAACGTATATAACCCCGGTATACGCTCCATATTCGAAGCGGGCACCCTTGTAATAGACGGCAGGAAAATAACGTTCACTCTTCTGGTTTCCGACAGGAACATACATAAAAATACCGCCAGGGACAGCAACGTCTACCTTATGTACCTTGACATAACCGGCAGGCACAACGGGGAATCAAAATTCGGGATAGCCGCGGCGGTAACGTCAGGGGATTCCGGAACCCTGCGGATAGGGAAAAGAGGGGTATTTTTCACACGGGACGGAAGGGAATGGGATGCGGAGGTAACCGATATAGTAATAAATCCGATAGGGCTTCTCGAATCCGTAAAAACGCCTTTTATCAAGCTTTCCGACGCGATAAGAAACCAGGTGGAAAAATTTGCGAAGACGAGGGAGGCAAGGATACAAACGACCCTTGTTGCCCCCTCTGGAGCAAGTATGGCGAGGGACCTGCTTGTGGGAGGCGGAGTCGCAATAGCGGCGCTCGGCTCTTCCTTTGCCTACGTTACAAAAGCGGTTTCTCAGGTAAAGCCGGTTCATTTTTTCATAACGATAGGACTTATACTTTCCATTGTTCTTTTGCCCAGCCTGGTTATGGGAATAATAAAACTAAGGCGGAGAAATCTGAGCATACTTTTTGAGGCTTCCGGGTGTGCGATAAACGTAAAGATGCGGCTTACGGTATGGCTGGGCAGGCTTTTCACCTATATCCCTCCATATCCCGCCGGTTCCCGTAAAAAGAAAATTGACATTGTGGCGCAGCTCGCCGCCGGTGCGGGGGGGAAAACAAGGGGACAAATTTTCAGGCGCATGGTAAAGATAGCCCTGGCTACAATAATAATCTGCATAATTGCCGCGGCTCTTCTCTTCCTCCGCCTGCGCTATTCTGGAAGGCTGTTTTGATAGAATATGCCGAGGGGCAGTTTTTCGGATTCCAGCGCCCGTGTGAATGCAGACGCCCTGTCATGAGGCGAATATCCGTATTCAAGATAATAGGTGTTTTCCCTGAACCACTGGTAAGTGTTCAGCTTGTTGAACGTGACGCACGGCTGTAAAATATCAACTACCGAGAAACCCCTGTGCCCTATCGCCGCCTTTATTATCTCCTTAGTTTTTTCCGCATCGCCGGCAAATGCCCGGGCAACAAAAGAAGCGTTCAGAGCGACGGCAACGGCGAGAGGGTTGAACGGCTCAAGGACAACGCCGTCAATCTGCAGAGGAGTTTTAAAACCTTTCATGCTGGTCGGCGAAGCCTGTCCCTTGGTCAGCCCGTAAACCATATTATCGTGAACTATTGCGGTAATATCCGTATTTCTTCTTATTGCATGCATGAAATGGTTGCCGCCCTCCCCGTACATACAGCCGTCGCCGCTTTCAACTATTACGGTAAGGGCGGGATTTGCCGTTTTTATCCCCACCGCTGCCGGAAGCGCCCTTCCGTGCAGGCCGTTGAAATAATGCACGTCAAGATACTGCGGCGCCTTTGCCGCCTGTCCAATACCTGAAACAAATACGAGGTTTTTCCCATCAAGATTCATTTCATCTATTACTTTTTTCATGGTATTCAGGATTGCAAAGTTGCCGCAGCCCGGACACCATGCTATATCATGCCTTTTCATCTCTTCCATTATTCAGCCTCCACGGAAAAAACGGGTAAGTTTTTCCGCAACATCCTCAACGTAAAAAGGCAGGCCGTCATACTTGCCTATCTTTCCTGCCTCGTATCCGGTTTCAAGTTTTATTAGATCGGCAAACTGTCCAGAATAGTTGTTTTCGATGACCGCAGCTTTCTTTACCCTTCCGAGATATTTCTTTATTTCACTGCCGAGCGGATAAACCTGCCTGAAATGCAGGAAACCTGTTTTTTTATCCCCCATAGTATCCAAAGCTTCTTTTATAACGTGGTATGTTGAACCCCAGCCGATAACGAGATTCTCAAAATCCGCTTCGCCGTGATACTCCGGAGTTAAAACTTCTTTTTCAATTAAAGGGAGCTTCTTCCACCGTTTTTCAACCATCTTTTTTCTTATGCCCATATCCTCGGTTATAAAACCGTCTTCATCGTGCTCATCGCTGTCAACCCTTACCAAACCGCCGCCATAGCCGGGTATGCCGCGCGGAGATATCCCCGTTTCGGTAAATTTATACCTTTTGTATACGTTGCCTGTCTCAGTTATATATTTTCCGTTTTCTGTTTTCAAGCCGGTAAAATCGGGAAGGTTGTAATATGAATCCAGGAAATACTGGTCTGTCAGAATAAAAACGGGTATCTGGTATTTATCGGCGAGGTTAAACGCTTTCTGCGTGAGTGAAAACGCGTCTTCTATCTTTCCGGGCGCAAATATTATTCTCGGAAACTCACCGTGTCCCGCATAAAGAGCAAGGTTAAGGTCGGCCTGTTCCATGCGCGTGGGCAGTCCCGTTGCGGGAGCAGGCCTCTGCCCGAGGTGGATAACGATAGGAGTTTCCGTCATCCCTGCAAGGCTGACGCCTTCCTCCATAAGGGCAAAACCTCCTCCGGATGTCGTAACCATCCCCCTTGCGCCTGCATACCACGCCCCCAGCACCATATTCACCGCTGATATCTCGTCTTCCGCCTGTTCAACAATTATGCCGTGTTCCTTCTGTTTGCCCGCAAGGAAAGTCAGCACCCCTGTTGAAGGGGACATCGGATATGAAGCGACAAAATTGCATCCTCCGGCAATGGCTCCGAGCCCGACCGCCTCGGTGCCGTTTATGAACAATTCTTTATCTTGTTTGCCCGACGGCCGGACTACGGGAACGGAATTACTTTTCAGTATCCGCTCTCCGTTCTCGTATCCTTTCTCAAGAGCCTTTATGTTTTGCCCGACAATCTCCTCGCCTTTGCGTCCGAAAGCCTTTTTCAAATACTCTTCAGGCATCTCTCTCTTAATGCCCAGCAGTGAAAGAATAATCCCTGATGCAATAACATTGGCAAAGACCGGATTGCCAATCTCTTTTGCCAATGCCGTCAAACCGACTCTTTCGTTTTTGCCGGCCGTACCTTCCGAAAATTCGCCTATAACAAGTGTATCTTTCTTTATCCTTACGGATATTCTGTTAACGGAACCTTCGTCAAGAACAAGCAGTATATCTATCCTGCCGGTACATGCCCTCACCCTTTCGCCGGAAATCCTAATCTGTGTGGAATTTGCCCCGCCCCGCACCCTGCTCATGTATTCCTTTGTGGCAAAAACGTTGTATCCCGCGGCGCCGAGCATGCCGGCAAGCATTTTTTCCACAGTCTGAATGCCCTGCCCCGCCTGACCAGTTATCAAAATAGATATATCCATCAGATATTCATCCAGTTCCATACCTTGCTTTCTTCCTGCTCAAGCCAGTCTTCTGTGCCTGAAAGATAAGAATAAACGTTGGCAATCGCTTCAAGGTGTTTTTTTTCTTCGTTTAACAGAAATTCCAGCAGCTGCCTCTCTTTATCTTCTTTTGACTCCCTGTAAAACCCTTCATATGCCCTGTAGCCCTCTTTTTCCAGTTCCATCGCCGTCTTGTAACCGTCAATGTTCTTTTCCGCCGGCATTTCCGTCTCTTTAATCTTCTGAAAGAAAGTTTTTATTTCTTCTTCAATGCGTTCAATGTTTTTATAAATCACTGCAGGCAGTTCCTTTCCTGAAGCGGTATAAAATGCATCTATTCTCTTCGCATGTTCTATCTCCTGCTGTGCAAGAGTATAGAACAGGTTTTTGCTCAGGGAGTTTTTCGCTTTTGAGGCAAGTTCAAGATAAAGCAAGGTCCCTCTCTTTTCAAAATCCAGCGCAAATTCGGCTATTTTGTTCATATTCTCCTCCCATGTTTCTCATGCAGGCACAATATTGGATATCATCCAGCATTGTTGTCAGCCATGTAAAAACATTGGCCGGAAAGGCGAGTAAAACAGGATTCAATCCTTTAATGTTCTCTATCATTTATGAAATAAAGGTATTCCGAAGCCGCAATTGCCGCCTTTGCGCCCTCGCCGCATGCGATTATAATCTGTTTTTTGTATACATTTGTTACGTCCCCCGCGGCAAACAGGCCGGGAACAGAGGTCTTAACGGAACAATCCACTATTATTTCTCCCCATTCATTCTTTGCGGCGCCGGCCGCAATGCCGGAATTGGGAACCGAGCCTATTTCAACCATAACCCCTTCCGCGGCAATTTCTCTTTCCGTTCCGCCGGAATTTTTTATTCTGATTCCGTTTACAAATTTATCGCCGTATATTTCCGTTATTGCGGCGCCGGTAATTACCTCGGCATTCCCGTATTCCGCAAACTTATCGGTCAGTATCCTGTCTGCGGAAATATAAGCCAGTTTTTCTATGAGATAAACCCTGTCTGCAATCCTTGCCATCTGGAGAGCTGCTTCCAATCCGGCATTCCCCCCTCCTATAACCGCCACTTTCTTGCCGGCAAACAAGGGGCCGTCGCACGTTGCACAGTAAGTAACGCCCCTGTTCTTAAATTCCTTCTCTCCTGGAACGGAAAGCTCCTTCGGCTTTCTGCCCGTGCATACAATAACCGTTTTGGCGGTGTACTCCTTTTTTTCCGAAGATACGGTAAAAACATCGCCGGATTTAATTATACCCGCAACCTTTTCGCCTTCGTTTAACTCTATATTGAATTCTCTAAGGTGGGCGGCAAATTTTTCGGCAAGTTCGGGGCCTGTAATATACTGGTGCCCTACATAATTTTCAACGTCGCCTGTCCAGAGAGTCTGCCCTCCCACGTCCATTGTCAACATGGCAAAACTTACCTTCTTTCTTGCCAGATAAATCCCTGCGGTTATCCCCGCAGGCCCTCCGCCGACTATTATGGATTCGTAAACCGTCATATTCCGAGTTCTTCTTTTATCGCTTCCCTGTCGAAACCTATTATTATCCTGCCGCCTATATCGGTTACCGGAACGCCCATCTGCTCGGACTTGTTCATCATTTCTTCCCTTTTTGCGGCATCAGTGCCAACGTCAAAAGATTCATAGGAGATGCTGTTGGCATCGAGAAAATCCTTTAACATTCTGCAGTAAGGACAGCTTGAAGTTGAATAAACCTTGACTTTTTTCTGCATTTTTATTTTCCTTTCAGTTTTTTTGATATCACAGTTATCCGCCTTCCGAGTTCTTCCGCTATCTTCAGGTCGGTTGAATTCGGCGGAACGGAAGCATCGGTGCCGACGACTGCAGACGGCCCGTAAGGCGTCCCGCCCGATTTTGACTCCATAAGCTCTTTTACCGAATAGGGGACGCCTACAATCACAGCCCCGTGATGCATCAATGTAAACATCATTGATATAAGAGTGGTCTCCTGTCCCCCGTGCATGGTAGCCGTACAGCAGAAAAAGCCCGCCGGTTTGTTCACCAGCGAACCCTTCGTCCACAGGTTTCCGGTCGCATCAAAAAAATTTCTCAACTGCGAGCACATGTTCCCGAACCTTGTGGGACTCCCCACTATAATCCCGTCTATTTCTTCAAGCTCTTCCAATTTTGCTACAGGCACATCCTTCTGCAGTTTTTTCGCTTTCTTTATTCTGTCATCCCCTTCAATTACGCCGGCCGGCAAAAGCTCCTGCACGGTGCGCAGGACCGGCGCTCCACCTTCTTTTTCAATGCCCGAAACTACAGCCTGCGCCATACTGTATGTATTGCCTAACATGCTGTAATAAAGGACCATTACCCTTGTTTTCATGTTTTCCCTCCGGCAATAAGCATGCCTATTTCTTCAGCCCTTTTAAGACAATCCGCGTGATTGTTTACCGCACCTTTTTCATCCGTAAGGGAACAGAAAAGTTCGTGTTTATAGGAAGCGCCGGCCGTTGCAAAAAAGTTCTTAATTATTGCCTTTGAATTATCAAAGAAATCCTTCCTGTCCGTTCCGGCGACGCACAAAAAAACTCCGCTTTTCCTTTTCACTATTTTATATGTCTTGTAAAAGTATAAGCCGAGCCACTGGCACTGAAACCTGTCAATCATCATTTTTGTCTGGGCGGACAGACTTCCGAAAAAGACGGGAGAGGCAACAACGACGGCATCCGCCTGTTCGAGCGCGGGATAAATCTTCTGCATATCGTCTTTAATTTTGCACATGCCGTCCTTTGTAATTTCCGCACATTCCTGGCACGGTACGAACTTCATGGAATTAAGGACAAATTTTTCGGTTTCCGCACCGTTTTTTTGCGCGGAACCAAGGCACAGGTCCAGCAGAATCTCGCTGTTTCCTCCTCTCCTCGGACTGCCCAGAATCCCGAGCACTTTTATCTTGGACATATCATCTCTGTTCTTTCATCATCTCGCCGCAGCAGTACTTGGGCTCATTCCCCGTTTTCCCGCATTTTTTACACTCATAGACTTTCCCTTCGTCCTTTTTCTTGCTTCCGCAGCAGCATTTGCACATTTGTGTCACTCTCCTTTACCCCGTACCGGCGCATTTTGTCGTTACGCGCATTCCGCAGGAATCTCACTCCTCGCAAAAACAGGCAGTAAGGGGTTATTATTTATATCTTTCCATGCATTTAATGCTCACTCCAATTTACCAAGATTTATTGCCGCAACCCTTATTCCTGCATGTCGTCAAGCAGATTCATAAGGTCATCTTCGTGTTCAATTTCATCCTTGAGAATCTCCATAACCATGTAAAAGGATATTGAATCTTTATCCTTCAGGGATTCGCTCAGCTTTTTATATACGGTTATGGCGCATTGTTCACCCTTTATGTTTTGTTTCACTACAGGTTTAACAGCCGGATCTTCAGGAGCGTCATAACCGCAGTTTGTAAGCTTATACCAATCCTCGGGTTTAAGCACAGGCGTTCCGCCAAGCTGTAAAATCCTGTCCGTAATCATCCCCGCATGCCTGAGCTCATCTCCCGCGTGTTCCGTCAACTCGGCCACTACCTGCCCTCTCATCTGTCCCGCTACAACCTTGGAGCCAATCCAGTACTGGTAGTAAGCAAGCCACTCGTCCGACAATGCTTTGTTAAGCATCTCAATAATCTGCTTAACATCGCCCTTAATCAATTCTCTTCCTTTTCTTTCCATTTACCCCTCCTTTTCAAATTTTTAATTCCCCCTCCCATAAACCGTGTACGTTGCAGTAGGAAGCCGCGTATAAAGTTCCGCTTTTTCCGGTTTTAAAGGTTAATACGGCTTCAGGCAGGGAATAAACCGTGCTTGTATCGGCGCCTTCCGTCGAAGCGCCGTGGGACGTAAACTCAACCTTGCCTGTCTGATAAGGGAATTTTCCCCCTTCGGGAAGAAAATAAAGCTCTATCCATGCGATATGATGCGCAGTCGTGTTGGGATGAGGTATCTCTTTCCCGACAGATACTTTTACCTTAACTCCTTTCTCCCCGTCTCTCTCAAGCACCTCCATTAGGGGTACGTGCTTCTCCTTTGCCCAGTCTCCGCTCTGAAACAGTCCTTTCATTGTATCCACCTCCTTTGCCCGGAATCACGCATTGTTTCCCTTTCAAATCAATGGAATCCGATAGGGCCTTTTTATAATCTTTTATTCTTTCGCAAATCTTTCTTTCATCTTGGAAAGCCTCACAAAATGGCTTCTTTCTTCATCAATTATCTTATCCATTATTTTGTGCTGTGTTTCGGGAACGATATCCTTCGTCTCAAGGTAATACATTATGGAATCGAGCTCCCGCCTGATTCCGAAATCCAGGGCTTTTACGACTCCTCCCGCCGTTTCCAGCTCTCTTTCTATCTCCGGAGGGAAAACGAGCGTATCTGCGTACGATTTAAGGTACTGGAAATACTCGCCCGGATAGGTTTCGGAAGGCTCGTAATTTGCTATCCTGCCCACCATATCCTCAAAAATCTTTTTGTGTCTTGCTTCTTCATCGGCAAGAAACGTAAAAAGGTCATTCACTTCCTTTTCAGAACTCTTTTCGGCAACTTTCCTGTAAAAACTTTCCCCGTTCTCCTCAATCCTTATGGCAAACTGGAATATCTCGCTTACATCAAAGAATACGGCCATCTCTCCTCCTTTACCCCGAACCGAAGCATTTTGTCGTTGCGAGCGCCTTGTGCGCGTCAATCTCAACCTTATTTTGAAATTGCTTCGTCGTTCCACTTCTGCAATAACAAGCAATTAGGGGTTTAGATTTTATTTTAACAGATTAAGCTGTTTGTGTTTTTCCGCTATTGTTTCAGCCAGATTTTCAAGCTTATTGAAATCGGATTCTAAAGGATACCCGTTAACCACGACCGGTTCTAAAATTTCAATATTGCGCGAAGGCATCATCTCCGTAATTGATTTTACCATACTGCCGCCCCATCCGAAAGAGCCGATGATAGAAACAAACCTCGTTTTAGGCCTGAGGATTTTGAAAAGATAGGCGGCATAAACCGCCGAAGGATGGGGACCGGACAGTACTGTAGGAGTACCGAGAACCATGGTAGCGGCGTCCACAAGAGCGATTGCCAGTTCTCCAATATCGGCGCCCGTAAGGTTATAAGGTTTCACCGCAATGCCTTTTTTTATCAGAGAATCCGCAAAAAAATCAACCATTTTTGCGACACTGCCGTGCATTGAGACGTAAGGGAGTACCACTTCGTTTTTAACTCTGTCCGAAGTCCAGTCTTCATAAGCTTCCATTATAAAACCCGGTTTGTCGTACACCGGCCCGTGACTCGGAGCGATAATTTCAATATCCAGTTTTTTTAAAACCTCCAGGTGTTTTTTTATGTTTGAGCGGAAAGGCATCATAATCTCCGCATAATAGCGTTTTGCGGATTCGTGAATTTTTTCATTGCATGAACTGTAAAATTCGCTTGCCGCAAGATGGGAGCCGAAAAGGTCGCACGGGAAAAGCATCTTATCCTCAATATCGTAAGTGACGATAGTTTCCGGCCAGTGAACCCAAGGCATATGGAAAAATTTCAGCTTTCTGCCGCCTATTGATACAATTTCTTCATTTTCCACTTTAACACACCTGGTTTCGGGAACGAGAAGAAGTTTTTTCAGAAAATCGGCGCCTTTTTCGCTTGCCATAACCTTTGAACCCGGGTATTGTTCAAGAACCATAGGTATGCTTCCGGAATGGTCCTGTTCCGAATGATTTGAAACCACGTAGTCAATTTTCTCTATCCCCAGAGACTTAAGCGCGGAAAGAAATTTATCCGCCTTTACCGGGTCGGAGGTATCAATCAGTACATTCTTTTCATCCTTTATAAAATAGGCGTTATATGTCGTGCCGTCCGGCAAAGGTATAAGCTCGTCAAAAAGCCTCCTGCTCCAGTCGTTCATTATTATTCCGTAAACGCCCTTTTTAATTTCCCTGATAATCATCCGGCCTCCCGTATTTCAGAACTTCCCGTTTTCTTTTTCAAACTGGTCTTTGCCCGCCCCGCATTCGGGGCAAACCCAGTCTTCCGGCAAATTTTCAAAGCTTGTACCCGGAGCAATGCCGTTATCAGGGTCTCCCTTCGCAGGGTCGTATATGTATCCACATACCGTACAAATATATCTGCTCATAAAATCCTCCTTTACCACGAACTTTCGCATTTTGTTATTGCGAGCGCCTTGTGCGCGGCAATCTCAACCTTATTTTGAGATGGCTTCGTCTTCGCCTCGCAATGACAAACAATTAGGGGTTTTGATTTTGCTTTAAATATTTTCCGCGTAAACACTTTCCTTTTTCAGTTCTTCCTGCAGTTTTTGCACAGTCCTTTAAGGTAAAGATGGTGTTCATCGACAGAATGCCCGTCAATTTCCTTCTCGTCCAGCAGACTGCATTTGTGGAAGATATCATAAAGCTCTCCGCATTTTTTGCATTTGAAATGGAGATGAGCGCCTTCCGAAAAATCGTACCTGACTTCCTTTTCCTCTACGGTAACTTGAGAAATGATTTTCTTATCGACAAAAACCTTTAACGTATTGTAAATCGTCGTTTTTGAAAGAGTCGGGATTCTGGAAGAAAGATATCTATAAATATCCTCCACAGTGGGATGAGTCCTGTTCTTCACGAGATACTCAAAAATTTTCATCCTCTGATATGACGCCTGAATGCCGTTATCCTCCAATGTCTTCATAATATCTGCCTGTTTCATTTGAAAACCTCCTTATTGAAAAAATACCAGAAAACAAAATCCAGATGCGGCATCGGTATTTTTATTTCTCCGGCAAACTTTTTCATGAATTCTTCCGTCATAATGTATTGTGAGGCCGTCATCGCATTTGGTATCTTTTTTATAACCCCCGCCATAAAAAGCCCTCTCAGTATATGCCTGTCAAGAATTGCAAGCTCTCCGCCTTTGCCAATATTGCGCAGGAAATGGCTTGCTTCCTTGTATCCCATTCCTTTTACGTTATCCGCAATATGTTTCCTTAAAACCTTTTCATCTTTTTCTTCTGAAAGCATATCAAGAAAGGAGCTCTTGCCGTTGAAGAATTTACTGCGCGCTTCAACGATATATCCTGCCTTGTTATTCCTGAACCTAACTCCGCAGAAATTTTCTGAAATCTGTTTCTCTGTCCCTTCATGCAAAATTCCGTTTGCGGAAAGGCGCTCTACATTGTCCCAGCAAACCCGCGCTTTGCACTGGGGAGTGAGCAGGCAGAAAAAAAATTCTTTTTCTATCTTATCCTTCGTATCGTTCTTTTTAAACTGCCTCAGCCTTTCATCTACCTGCGGTTTTATGTTTTTGTGCACTCTTTTCAAACTTGTAATAATTCCACTCATAGATAAAGTATACCTTAAAATAAAAATAGAGCAAGTTTTACGCTAAAATCAAAACATGAAAAAAATTGCGGCAGATTCCGAATTAATATATAATAGGAATTCAAAAGAAATGATTATTTTCGTCCTGATAATTCTCGCCGCCCTATATATGGGCTGGTCCATGGGGGCAAACGATGCGGCAAACTGCGTCGGGGCCGACATAGGCTCCGGAATAATGCCGCTCAAGTTCGGCATAGCAATCACCTGCTTTTTCAGCCTTATCGGGGCACTGCTCCTCGGAGGCAATGTAATAAAAACCATAGGCAGGGGGGTGGTTGCGTTAAACGAAATGCCCAATTCCGATGCCGGTATTCTGGCTCTTGCCGCCCTGTTCAGCGCCGCACTCTGGGTAACGCTTGCAACCTATAAAAAATTTCCGGTTTCCACTTCCCATTCCATAGTGGGCGCCGTTGCAGGAGGAGGACTTGCGTTAAATACGGCGGTCCAGTGGGAAAAGATAGGACAGATTTTTATTTGCTGGGCGCTTACCCCTGTGGGTTCATGCATCCTTGCAATACTGCTTTATCCCGCTTTTAAACTCTTTTTCGGAATTTCTGTTATTAAAAAACGGGAACGCTTAATTCTGCACGTTCTCATATATGTTACAAGCGCGTATCTCGCCTTTACATGGGGGGCAAACGACGTTGCGAACGCAACGGGGATACTTTTCGGAACGCAAAAATTCACTCCGCACTCCGCAGCCCTTCTGGGAGCGCTGGCGATAACCGTTGGGGTTGTCACGTGGGGTTACAGGGTGATTGAGACGGTGGGATTCAAAATAGCGCATATAACGCCTCTAATGACTGTCTCAATTGAGGTGGCAACCGCGCTTAACGTCCACATCTATACCCATTACGGCATCCCCGTTTCCACATCGCATTCAATCGTCGGAGCCGTATGGGGAGCGGGAATAGTGCAGGGCATAAAAACAATGAACCTGAAGCTTGTGAGGGAAATAATCCTTACATGGGCGCTTACGCCTTTAATTTCAGGTATAATTACCTATGTATTGATAACCGTATTTTTATTTCTGGTTAAATAACGGGAGGATAAAAATGGAACGAACGAGAAACATATTTGCATGGCTGGGAGAAAAAGAAGAACAGGAGGTATTAGCTCTTGCCTTAAAACACGTTGAAAAATCCTTTGAATGCGTCTTGGAAATGAAAAGCGGCATTGAATCCCTTGTAAACAATGACATTGAAAGTAAAAAGCGTCATATAGTCCTTGCAAAAAACGCCGAGCACGACGGGGATGAAATCAAGAAAGTTATAATGAACGAACTGTCAAAAGGCATGTTCCTTCCTCCTGACAGGGAAGATTTGATTCTGCTGAATGAAAACCTGAACGACATAGCCGACAGCGCAAAGGGGGTTGTGCGTTTGCTTGAATTCTTTGAGAAAGAACCCTCTGCCGAACTTGACAGGCTTCTGCTTGAAAACAGCACGCTTGCCGTGAAAGCGGGGGAGAAGCTGAAAGCGGCAATCAACTACCTTGTAAAAAGCGACATTCAGAAGGTGATGGAGGAATGCGCCCAGATTGAAACACTGGAGGAAGAAGGAGACGATAAGAGGCGGGACCTTATAAAGGCACTGATAAAAACCGAGTTAACCCCCCAGCTGACCATTCTTGTTTACGAGATGATAGACAACCTTGAAAACGTTATTGACTGCGTCAAAAAGGCCGGCGACATGGTGAGAATTCTTGCAATCAAGGCGAGGTAAATTATATCCTTACCTGTTTTTCGTAATAGGGCGAGACATCAAATATGCCGCCGTTTTTCCCGTAAAAATCCGCATCAAGGCTGAATATGCCGTTGACAGGGCTTGTCCAGCCAGCCTCAGGGAAAGGGTGGCGCGATATAAGCTTGTCCCAGTCGCGGTAGTGCTGATGGCCGTTTGACTCAACCACCGGTATTTTCAAGCCGGGCAGAGGCTTAAGGCGGCAGGCAACATTTTTATTCCACTCAAGCAGCGGAGGCGTAACGGTAAGGTCCGCGCAAAAATAGTCCATGCCTCTTTTTTCAGCCTCACTCAATATCTTCAACGTCATGCTTAGTGTTTTTGCTATAGGTTTAAGGGCTACTCCCCTGTATCCCATCTGGCTTCTTTTAAGCGTATCTTCCTGCGTGTGGGCGCTCTCATCAGCCACAATCCTTACGGGAAAATCGCTGACATCCGCCTCAAGTTCTTCGGGAAACGGCTCTTCCATTATTATCACCCTGTCAAGGGCGCCTATCTTGTCTATGAAGTCTATCAGCCGCATCAATCGCTCTTTGCTGTCATACCTGCCGTTTGCATCAAAATAGTACGGAAGTTTCCCGTTTTCCGTATATTCCGTCGGGATCTCTCCGAATCTGCCGTGGATGCTTTTAATCCTTTCCATGTCCCACTTGAGCATTTTTTCCCGGTCTCCGTCCTTATCCGGGTCGGAGCCGATTTTTATCTTGAGGGTAAAAAAACCGTCGTTTATCGCCTTGCCTATATCCTCCATAGGCACTGCGTAAGACATGAGAGGGATACATGCGACAAGCGGATGTTTGTACTTCAAGGGTTCCCTGTACTCCACTGGAATCATGCCGTAAAAATCCTTCTTCCCCGTTTCTTTCGCATAAAGCACCCATAATGCATTGTCAAGAGCCACCAGAGCATTAAGGGTGAAGGTCTTTCTCAGGTTATTCCTTCCGGTTATTTTTTGCGCGTAAAAATGCACTTCATCAAGGATTGATTCCTGGGCGCTTATGGGATTATCAATCTCCCTGCCCTGCAGAAGCTTTGCGGCATATTCAGTTACGGCGAACATAATGGAGTTGCCGCCCGCCTCGCTGTGAGATGTAAAAACCCCGGCATCCGACCATAAGACGCTCTGCGTCCCCATCCCTATTGCGTAGTTTGATTCGGTCTCAACGCATACAATGGACTGCCACGCTCCGCTAAGGTATCCGCCCTTAAAACCCAGCGGCATCTTGAACGGCTCTATGTCGAAATTCAAATTGGCTTTTTTTATTTTCATTGCTTTTCTCCTTGCATAAAACCTTTGAAATTAGGATTTATACGGCTAAAGTTATATAATACATCATAAATGGAAACAACTCAAAACTCCACCTTGCTGTTAAGTTTCGCGGCGGGCTTATTGTCTTTCGCCAGCCCGTGCATACTTCCTTTGATTCCAGCATATCTTTCATACATTACTGGCGCTTCCATTGAAAATCTTAAGGCAGGCGGGCTGTATAAAAAGAATATTTTGCTTTCGCTTGTCTTCGTGCTTGGATTTACCGCGGTATTCACAATACTCGGAGCCTCGGCTACATGGCTGGGCAGGCACATGCTGATGAAGCAGGAGATTATAAGAAAAACCGGGGCAGTCATAATTGTACTGTTCGGCCTGCATCTTGCGGGAATCCTGAAAATTAAGCCGTTATACAGACAGAAAAGAATCAGCTCCGGAAAGACCGCCGGAAACTATGCCGGCGCATTTGTCATAGGCATGGTTTTCGCCTTCGGCTGGACACCGTGCGTCGGGCCGGTGCTGGCCTCAATATTGATTATGGCTTCTGCGGAGGAATCCCTGTCAAGAGGAATATTACTGCTCTTTTTCTATTCAATGGGCATAGGCCTGCCTTTTATAATCACGGCATTGTTTTTGAATAAAGCCCTTTCCGTTTTTACAGGCATAAAAAGACACTACAGAAAAATAGAAACAGCCACAGGCATTCTTCTTATCGCTTTAGGCATCCTGATGTTTTTCAACAAGTTCCGTGTTTTTACCGGCCTTTAAATTCTTATTTCCTTAATACGGGATATTTTTTTAAAAACCCGACATCAGGAAGTTTCCCCACAAGAGGCTTTGCGTAATTTATAAAATCTGCCGTAACGCCGTTGCCCGCCCTGTTTATAAATGCTGGCGGCATGCTCCTCGTATTTTTAGCTACTTTATTAAGGTTCACCACCTCAAAATATGCGCCGTATTTTTTCCCTGCTTTTCTCTTGATTGAAACGGAACCGTCTATGTTGCCCGATACGGCATACCTTACGGCGAGCTTGCCTGCCTCATAGGCCTCTTTGGCGTCAACTTCTGAAGAGATGCCTGGGAAAGACCTCTGCAGGTATCCGAATGTGTCGGCTCTCACGCGGCTGACCTTTAACTCCTGTCTTATCATATCGGCGAGCAAATCGCCGAGAACTCCGGTTCCGCTTAACTGTACGTTTCCATGGGTATCCACCTCTTTTGTAAACTTTGAAGCTATGGCTTCCCCTTTTTCATCCGAAATTCCTTCGGAAACTGCGATAAGGCACCTGCCGTATTTTGAGTAGGTTTTTTCAACATCTTTGAGGAATTGCTCTTTTGTGAAAGGCCTCTCCGGGAAATATATAAGATGCGGACCGTCGCTTGCGTTTACCCTTGCGAGGGCTGATGCGGCGACGAGAAACCCTGCATGCCTTCCCATAACTACGTCTATCTTAACGCCCGGAAGAGACATGTTATCCTGATTGTCGCCCATAACAGCCATAGCCACGAATTTCGCCGCGCTGCCATAGCCCGGGGTATGGTCGTTTTCCAGAAGGTCGTTGTCAATAGTCTTGGGAATATGAAAACACCTGAATTCATAATTTACTTTTTTGGCGCTTTCATTGAGGATATTTGCGGTTTCGGCCGAATCGTTTCCGCCGATGTAGAAAAAATACCTTATATCGTACTTCTGAAGCATCCTGAAAATAATCTCGCAGTCCTGCTCATTGGGCTTCTTTCTTACACTGCCCAAGGCCGAACAGGGGGTAGCCGCCACCTTGCCGAGGTTTGCGGATGTTTCCTTCCTTAAATCTACAAACCTCCCATCCATGACGCCCTTTATCCCGTTGAGCGAACCGTAAACGCCTTTTATCTGATTATGCCTCTTAGCTTCAATCACCGCTCCGACAAGACTCTGGTTTATGACAACCGTGGGTCCGCCGCTCTGCGCAATCATCATGTTGCCTTTCAATTTTTCACTCATTTCATCCTCCTTTACTCCGAACTCCCCAACTTTATTGCTTACAAAGTGAGGAGCTTGGATTTTATCTTCCGCAGTTAAAAATTTAACTTTTTATTATAAATCAAACATCCTTTAAAATCCATTTTATTTCTGTTATTCCAAATTCCGACATAAGTAATTTGTTTATATGGTAGCCGCAGGTCCCGCCTATGCTAAAAAAGCTTCGGCGGGTAAACTTCAGCCTGCAAACCATAAAATCTACGCTCTCATTACAGCGCAACCTGAAGAGTTGCGGCTACCGGCGCTCAACCGCTCTATGCCGGAATTTAAGGCAATATTTTTTATCTTGCGTTTTTTTTCTTCATGTGCTATTATTTTTTCCATTCAAACTAAAGTCTTTTTCTTGATTTGTTTTTAATAAATGTTTCAAATAAGGCGTCGAGCCACAACCTGAAGGAATTAATTATGCGGGTAAATCTTATTTCACCCAGATCGCCGGTAACGGTTGTCACAAGAAGAGAGAAGGCAATCCAATTTTCACGATTGAGCCTGATGACCGTTGCGGCATTATTTCCTGCGGATACGAATATAAGGTTAATAAACGACAGTCTGGAAGGCATAGATTTTGATGAAAAAGTTGATATGGTGGGCATAACCACCTTAACATCAACTGCCCCGCGCGCATATGAAATTGCCGACAGATACAGGGAAAGAGGCATTCCCGTTATTCTCGGAGGCATCCATCCGTCAGCATTGCCTGAAGAAGCATCTCTACACGCCGATGCGGTAGTCATCGGAGAAGCGGAAGGGTTAATGGAGCGATTGCTCAGCGATTTCAGAGGCGGGAAACTGCAGAAAATTTACAAGTCCGACGAAAGACCAAACCTTGCAAACCTTCCCCTGCCGAGAAAAGACCTTTTGTCCGGGAATAAATTTTACAGGGAGATGGATTTAGTTCAAACAACACGAGGATGCCCCTTCGGCTGCGATTTTTGCAGTGTCTCGGATTTCTTCGGGCGGACTTACCGAACAAGGCCTGTTGAGGACGTAATAAGAGAAGTGAAATTATTGAAAAACCGCAGAATAATATTTTTTGTGGACGATAATATCGCAGGTCGCCCGGATTATGCCAAACAGCTTTTCAAGGCATTGATTCCACTGAAGGTGCATTGGTTCGGACAGGCTTCCATAATTATCGCCAAAAACAGGGAATTGCTCCGGCTTGCCGCGAAAAGCGGATGCATAGGGCTCTTTATAGGTTTTGAGTCCCTTTCCCCCGAAGGGTTAAAACAGGTGCATAAAACTGTTAACCGCGTTAATGATTATGACGAAGGGATAAGGAAAATACATGACAGCGGAATTGGGATTATAGGCGCTTTTATTTTCGGTTTTGATTCTGATAACGAAGGGGTTTTTGAAAATACGGTTGATTTTATTGAAAGGAACAGGATTGAACTGGCAAGTTTTTCCATCCTAACCCCCCTGCCTGGAACGCGTTTATACAAACAGTTTGACGAACAGGGAAGAATATTTGAAAGAGACTGGGCAAAATATACCTGCGGAGAGGTTGTTTTTAAACCTGCCATTCTGAGTATCGACCAGTTGCAGGACGGCTATTACTGGGCAAGAAAACAGATATCATCATACGGCTCAATTTTCAGAAGGACAGCCCGCCTCAACAAAATAGCGCTTTTATCACTCCCCGTAAATTTAGTAATGCGAAAGGCAAGCAGGGCCTCTTTAAAGGACATAAAAACCTCTATGTTCGATAAAACAACCTAACCTGCTTTTTTTATTTTTGAAATTTAATTCAAGGTTCCATCAGTTCAAAACCGGATTTTTCATCCCTCACCCTGTGCCCGGATGTTTTTATTTCCAGAAGTATAACTTCTCCGACCTGCCAGATTTGTATACCCGGACGGATACATCCGGTAAGACTTTTGTCCTTCCTGCCCATGGAAGCATGCATATGAAGCTTAGGTTTTCCTTCGCTGTCAGGGAAAATAGTTCCTACCCCGATTATTTCATGAACCCCTTCCAGATGCAGAAATATCGGATTTACAGGCATTTGCTCGCCTGACACCGGACCTGAAACAATCTTACCGCCCGAACGCACACCTCCAGCGAGTATGCACATGCCGCCCGCAATCCCGTTCTCTTCGGCAAATCTTTCCAGCGTGGAAGGAAGAGCATCCCCGTCCTCCAGCCTTACAACAAAAATACGCCCTATCTCCCCTTGCGAGTATTTCATTTTGAAAACCTCCTTCTCTGATTTTCTAATTTTATCATATAAAACGGAAAAGGAGGAACATAAAATCACCGGTCGGAATATTCGTTGAAAATCTCTGAAAAGACATTGTTGATTTTTATAAACGCCCGCATAACGTCCGGGTGCGGTAAAACCCAGAAGTATGATTTTACCCGTAAAAAACAATTCCGAATATTTTCCTGCGACAATATTCGACATTGAAACACATGGAAACGTTGAAGGGGCACCGTAATAGTTTATCAGAGCATTATCTGCCTGGAAAACCTCTTTAATGTATTATACCTTCATTCTCCCTCATTTGGTCAATACGCCCTTGTATTTGCATTTGACATTTATAAAATGGCGGGAGTAAAATAGAACTGAGAGAAAAGGGAGGGAAGAATTATGGCAAAATTTACTGGGCATTGCATGAAGTGCAGGGAGAAGAAGGAATTTGAAGGTGAGGAAGTAATAAAAGACACGAAGAAAGGCCAGGTAAAATTCGTAACGGGACCATGTCCCGACTGCAAGGGGGCAATCTGGAAGATAGTCGGAAGAATCGTTAAGAAACAGGATCAGTAACCTTCCTTCTTTTTAAACAGCGCCTGCTGTATCTGGGGGATGTCTTCCTTTTTTGCCAGCACGAGAATGGCATCTCCTCCCTGAAGTATTGTCCGCCCGCCCGGTATAAGGAAACGGTCCTCTCTCGCTATTACGACAATCAGAGAAGATTCGGGTATATCCAGCTCAATTACGGGACGCCCCACAGCGACTGAATGGTACGGTATGACTATCTCTTCGAGAATCGCGTCAAAACTGTCCGAAGGAGCCAGTTCTATGGGATACCGTTTCTTTCTTTCCATAGTACTTGTCAGTTTTAGAGCGCGGGATACAGACGGAATAAGAGTGCCCTGGATAAGCAGGGAGGTTATGACTATGAAAAAAACAACGTTGAAAATTGTGTCCGAACTGCCGATGCCTGCGGCGAATGGAAAAGTGGCCAGTATGATTGGCACCGCTCCTCTAAGCCCCACAAAAGATACCAGCGTTTTTTCCCTGATTCCGGCGGTTTTCGAAAAAAGCAGGGTAACAAATACGCTTAAAGGTCGGGCTAAAAGCATCAGTATGACAGATATGAGAAGGCCCGGCCAGAATATTGCAGCGATGCGCGAAGGAGTAGCCAGCAAACCCAGAAGCAAAAACATCGCTATCTGCATAACCCATGCTATGTAATCATGCAATGTCGCTATAACATATTTTTTGACAACCTTGCGGTTTCCCACGACAATTCCGGCAATATATACCGCAAGAAAACCGTTTCCTCCCGCGAATTTTGCAAGCAGATAGGTCATGGGAACGAGAGAAATGTCAATTACCGGCCTCAATCCTTCCTGCTCCAGCCTGATGTGGTTGAAGATAAAAACTATAACCCTGCCCATCAGATATCCTGCAACGCCGCCGAAAACCATCTCTCTCAAAAAAGACGGTACCATGCGCCACGCAGAACCCTCTCCTGCCATCAAGGAAATACATCCGATGGTGAGAAAAACCGCCATGGGGTCGTTACTGCCGGATTCAAGCTCAAGAAGATTCTGCACCTTATTTTCTATTTTTAATCTTCTGGAGCGGAGGAGGGCAAAAACCGAGGCGGCATCCGTAGAAGATACAATCGCTCCCAGCAGAAAGCCCTCCCGGATAGATAACCTGAGTATCCATACCGCGAAACAGCCCGTGATTACGGCCGTAATCAAAACGCCTATTGTAGCGAGGGATACGCCGGGAAGGAAAAGAGGCTTGACTTCCTTCCATTCAGTATTGAGCCCTCCGTCAAATATGATGAAGGAAAGAGCTATGATGCCGAAGAACCTTACCGCCTGATAGTTTTCAAAAAATATGCCCCCCGGCCCTTCTGAACCGGCCAGCATACCTACAAGTATGAACATTAACAGCGACGGAACGCCAAGCCTGTCCGAAATTTTGCTGGAAAGCACCCCTACAAGGAGCATCAACGTGGCGGCGAGAAGCAAGTAATGAAAAGAATCTATAGTCATTTTAATTCTTTTCGGCTGACCTGAAATTTATATTTTTAATTGTATAATACATGTACTGCAAATACAAGGAAAACTATCTGAATTTTTTGACATAAGCGACTTTTGATTGTATAATACGCATGGAGGCAGGAGAATGGAAAAGAGCATTCTGTCTCCTGCCGGTGTCCTGAATGATTTCTTGCGGGATATAAACGACAACGCCCAAAGGAGCCGTCCCGAATGGATACGGCGAATCTCTTCAGAAAAATAGCCCTGCTTAAGAACGAACGCCTGCTTATAGACTGCCATATCATAAAAGGCAAGATAACAGATATCTATAAAACGGGCGAAATAATTTACATACTCGAACCTGATTCGGTATTCCACACCTCCGGCATGGAACAGCACGGCACGCTCTTTTTCGACGCAATGGGAGAAAGCTGTTTTGTGTTTGGCAAGATATTCTTTCAGCCGCCTGAAAAAATAGTGCTGATTCCCAAGGGACCGACGGGCATCAATAAAAGGGGCGAAACACGCATCGAGACGCCTGCCCTTCCTGCGGAGATATCCGCCCATCACGGACTCATGAATTTCAAAACCAGAGGCACTATACTGAATCTATCCCTGAAAGGAGCGGCGGTGCTGACTCCCAAGGAGCTTAAAGGCTCAGTTGTTTATCTTCTTAAGACCTTTTTCCCTTTTCATGACCAATCTCTGCGGTTTACGTGCCCTTTTGTAAAACAGCACTGTACGGGCAAACAGAATATGTTTCTTGCCGGAATCTCATTTATAGATATGGAGGAGCCGTCAGGGAACAACCTTGTTAAATATCTCAAGAGAAAAAACGCCTGACTTTTTTCAAAACAGGATAAAAAAAGTTGATTTTATAATATCCAAAGGTTAAAATGTAAAAACTATGGAAAAAAAACACAAAAGGATTCTTGTGATTGACGATGAACCGGATTCGCTTATGACGCTTTCCATGGCTCTGAAATCACTGGGATATGTGGTTCTCGGAGCCCTGAACGGCAAAGAAGGGCTGAAGATTTTCAGAGAGGAAAAGCCCGACCTTGTGATACTTGATATTGTCATGCCTCTTATGGACGGATGGGAAGTGCTGAAAAGAATAAAAGCCGGGTTTAAGAGCAAACGCGTTCCAGTAATACTTATAACAGGCAAAAGCGAGGAAGAGAGCAAAGAGAAAAGTTACAGATACAAAGCCGATTTCTATGTGACCAAGCCTTATGATTTAAAACACCTTATACTGACCATAGAGGATATGCTGTCGGAATAGCACATACAAACTTTTACGCCAGTCATCTTTCGAATGTAAAACTGAAGTCTTATTGCATTTGATAACTGTGTTGATAAAATAATTCAATAAGGACCTGCACATTTTGTGCTAATGCTTGAAAAAAAAGGGGGGGGGGATGGACAAGTGCTTGAGAAAGAAAGGCATTGTTGCGGCATTTTTTGCTTTTCTGATGACGTTTTTTCTCGGAATTTGCCCGGCATCTTCAGCGGCAACATTGACGGTTGACGACAGCGGCGGAGCGGATTATACAACCATTCAGGACGCAATAGACAATGCGGGAGACAGCGATACAATTCTCGTATCTCCGGGGACATACAACGAACAATTGATGATTGACGTGGACGAATTAACCATTCAGTCCACGGACGGGGCGGCTACCACCATTATAAATTGTCCCACGACAGTTGCTCCCGGCGGGATAACATTTGATACCAGCGGAACAACTTTTGACGGCTTTACGGTACAGGATTTCTCCGATACATCCAGCGAAAGCAAAATTTTCAGGGTGGGTTTGCCTCCGAATACCGCAGACCAGAACCTAATCAAGAACTGCGTCATACAGGGCAACCTAAATCAAGGAGGAGTGACATACCAGACCGACTACGGAATTCTCGTCTACGGTTCCGACAACCAGATAACAGACAATGAAATTTTTGACATGGGGTATATGGGCATTAACGTTGTCGGCACGCCGCACTCTGAAGCCGCAAACAATATTATCAGCGGCAACAATATCCACAACATAGGCATCTATGCCATAGGAGTTGACAGGAGTCCAAACAACAATGTCATTATAACCGAAAACCAGATTTCCAATCTCGTCGGCGGCGACTTATGGGGCTATTATTACGACCCCAACCTTTACTGCTACGCCATCGTTGCATGGGGCGCATCTGCCGAAGGCACGGTTATAAGCGGACATAATCTTTCGGGAATTCCCAACGGCATAGTTCTTTCATCTGCCTGCGGCGTTTATGTCCTGGAGAATACCATAACCGCTGACAACGTCGGATTAAGAATAAGCTGGACATCATGGGTGGGCGATATCCCCGACAACAATGTTATTGCTGGAAACACCATTACGGGATGCGGCACGGGAGTAGTTATCAGCCCCGGGGCGGGAAGCATCGGAACAGATAACTTCCTCGGTTTCAACAATATCTACGGCAACACGATTGGAGCGGATAACCTCGGAACGGAAATCTTCACAGCGGAAAAGAACTGGTGGGGAGATGCAAGCGGGCCTTATCATTCCGATACCAATCCCGGAGGACTGGGGAACGAGGTAAGCGACTACATTGACTATGAGCCATGGTTCGGAGCGGAGATAACCGACCTTATAATTATTGATTCTGAAAACCCTTATGAAGAAAACGGCGATGCAGGCATAGCCGTTGACGTCGCTTTTGACGGAGGTACCGAAGGCATTGTTATCGTAGCAGCCTTCGGTGAGAACAATCCAACGGAAGATGATGATTTTGAGGGAAATTTCTTTGATGTTTTCATACCCGAACTCAGCGATATAGAAGAAGTAATTGTGAGGTTGTATTACAACGAGCTTTCCGCAAAAACGGCTTACTGGCACAACGTGGATGAATGGATAGTCTGTTCTGACCAGGAAGTCGTTGAAGGAACCGTTGTACTTGAAGGGGTTATTTATGACGGCTATGTCGAGGTAACCATAAACGACGGGACGTCTCCTTCTCTGGCAGACTTAACGGGAACGATAATGGCTCTCAGGGATACCCCTCTATACGATGACGTATCCGGACAGAGCAAGTGTTTCATAGCAACTGCGGCTTTCGGCTCCCCTTTTGAACGCCACGTCCAGGTTCTCAGGGAATTCAGGGATAAGTATCTTTTGACCAACCCTGCCGGACAGGCCTTTGTCAGGTGGTACTACAGCCACAGTCCGAAGTATGCCGCAGTTATAGCGCAAAATCCTGTGCTGAAAACTGCGGTAAGAGTTGCGCTGATGCCGTTTTTCGCAGCCGCCTTCCTTGCAGTAAAGGGCTTCCTTCCGTATCTACTTCTTGGCGCAGGGCTCTTCCTGCTGTCTTTGATTGGAAGAGCAAGAAAAGCCGCATTGACAATACTTGCAGCAGGACTGCTTTTCGGTTTTTCAGCAGGTTCCTATGCCGCCGACGGAAACCACTTTGACGTCTCCCCTGGTGAAAACTACTCTGTGACGGTTCCGACAACCCATACAATAGGCCACTTCAACTGGGAAATGGATATCTTCTACTCCTACGCAAACAAAGCGCTTGAGGCGGAACTGGCGGGAACAGAGATGGACCTTGTAAAAAACCAGCATTTGCTCCAGGCCACGTTGACCTTCGGAATCTGCAATTTACAGCAGATATCGCTCGTTGTACCTTATATTGCCGACCAGCTTTCCGAGGTGGGCGGCACAGGGAAAAGCGGGATGGGAGACCTTTCTCTCATTTACAAATTCCGGTTTCCGACGCAGAATGAAAACGGATTCAAAGTAGCCGTTGCGCCGTATCTTCAGCTTGATACCGGTAAAGACGGTATCTACATGAATGCAGGCGACTACGCTGTGGGAATTCGCGGAATAGTGGATAAACGACTTAACGAAAATCTGCTCTGGACGGGAAATATAGGTTACGCCTACCAGCCAAAAGAAGAACTGGGAAACAACATTGAGATAGAACATACACTGCTTTTCGGCATGGGCATGGTTTTCAATATACCAAAAACCTGTTCTTACATTTCCGCTGAGCTTTTCGGCAGAAGCGAAGATATGTTTGATACGGAGAACACGCCTGTTGAAGGCATCATCTCATACGGATTCGCAAAGGAACATACAACCTTCACAATCGGCGCAGGTCTTGGAGTGGTGGACGGTTACGGAGCGCCTGACTGGCGGTTATTTACAGGATTGCGTTTCGGGATATAACATTATTGACCGCCGTTAATAAAAAGATAAAATTGCACAGTGAGGAACTGGCATGATTATCGGTGTGCCGAAAGAAAGAAAAGTTGAAGAATACAGGGTTGGTATGCTTCCGGAAACGGTATCAGTTCTGGCCCGAAGAGGGCATAAAGTTCTGGTGGAAAGCAATGCGGGACTGGGTATCAATATAGAAAATAAGGAATTTGCCCGCGCCGGAGCCCGTATATGCCGTAATTCCGCGGATATATGGAAAAAGAGCGGATTGATTGTCAAGGTAAAGGAACCCCTGCCTGAAGAATATGAATTTTTAAGAGCCGGTCAGATAATATTCACTTTCTTCCATTTTGCAAGCAATATAGAGATGACAAAACATTTATTAACTAAAAAAACGGAATGTTTTTCTTATGAGCTTGTGGAAAAAAACGGGTGCCTTCCGGTTCTTGCCCCCATGAGCGAGGTTGCCGGAAAGCTTGCGGCACAGGAAGGCGCAAAGTACCTTGAAAAAGAGTATGGAGGGAAAGGGATATGCCTTAGCGGCGCGAAAGGAGTTAAAAAAGGAAAGGTTGTGATTATCGGCGGAGGCGTTGTCGGGACAAATGCCGCAAGGATAGCGCACGGAATGGGAGCTGAAGTCGTTATTATGGATAAATCCTATCCGAAAGTCTGCTCTTTGAAAAAGTGCATGAAAGCGGGATACAGAATTGTGCAGTCTGACAGGAAAAAGATAAGGAAGGAAATCAGGGATGCCGATGTCGTCATAGGCGCCGTACTGGTATCCGGGGCAAAAGCGCCAAAAGTATTAAAAAAAGAAGACCTCAAAATCATGGAGGCGGGAACGGTCCTCGTGGATGTTGCAATCGACCAGGGCGGATGTTTTGAGACAAGCCGCCCCACTACCCATGAAAACCCCGTGTATGAAAAAGAAGGCATTATACACTACTGCGTTGCCAACATGCCCGGGATTGTCCCAAGAACATCCACATATGCTCTGGTTGCGGCCACCGCGCCGTATATTGTTCTTCTGGCAGAAAACGGCATTTCTGCAGGAAAAAACAACAAACCCCTGTCCAGAAGCCATGCATTGTCCGGAGGCAAGATAATTCATAAGGGGCTTCAGGAAATAGCCGCATGCCTGTGAAAATTCCGACGGAATTTAATAGAGAACGGTATTGATATCGTCACTGTCCGCCGGCAGGTTTCACTGCCTTCTGACGTCTGTAATACGGGATGGTTCAACCGATATTAAGCACGGAATTGTTCAAGGTCTCCCTTGAATTCCAGCCCGAGTATTTTTTGGGCACGCTCAACGTTGCAGTAACGCCCTGCTTCCGGAGCACCCACAATGTGAAGAATCTCATGTCCGACCTGGCTTTTTTCCGCGGCAAGAAGGCATGCCTCTGCCAGGTCGTGCCGGCATACCCATCCCAATCTCCAGGGTGTTCCGCCGTCCCCGAGTTTCTCCCTGTGGCGGCCTATGCCGAGACGGCTGTCAACGATATAGTCCGGCCTCAAGACAACAGTCTTCATTCCGTGCGCATCATGGAACTGGCGGCACATCTCCTCCTGAAGGCGTTTGCATATCCCGTACAAATCTCCTTCTATTGAACGCACGTCTTCGTCAAAAAACAACCCCTTGGGATGAACCGTCATGCAAGATCCGACGTGGACAACCTTCATAATGGAATGGCGCCTTGCAGATTCAAGAACATTCCATAATCCTTTAAGATTTGTGAGGAAAGAACGAGTATCGTTTTCCACGTTTACCCGCGGATAGAAAACGGCAGTGTGAATTACCGCATCCATTCCTTCCATTGCGCTGTCAACGGATGAAAAATCGCTTATGTCTCCGTGAATAACCTCTCCTCCTTTCCATTCACCGTCAATGTCGCTCCATTCCGCCCATGCCTCGGGTCCCCTGTCAAAAGCCCTTATTTCGGCCCTGCCTGCGGACAGAGGCAGAATTGCCCTGCCCAGCCACCCCGCCGCTCCGAAAAGCACTATTTTCATTTTTGACCCTCCCCCTTTTGTTATATTATACCTTTCTGATCTTCTCCTCTATCAAAAACTCATCCTTGAAGGCATTCTTTTCTTGACAGTCGGGTACAATAGTTGTTTAATATCTCCAAAAGGGAAATTGTAGGGATTTAATGTTTTCCTCATTATCAGTCTGATTTTTTTTCATTGGTACTGTCAAGAAACAGAGGAAAAAGGCAGGCGGAGAGGCGGAGAGCGAATTGCGGAGGGACAGCAGCGAAACAAGCAAAACGAAG
>JAFGKM010000048.1 GCA_016928555.1 Candidatus Omnitrophota bacterium
GCGATAAACCTTATTGCAACCTTGTTGTCAAGCGGAGGGTTTGTATTGGGCATACAGCAGACGGTGGTAAACCCTCCGGACGCAGCGGATAAACTGCCGGTATATATAGTTTCCTCATCCTCCCTGCCCGGCTCCCTGAGGTGGCAATGCATGTCTATAAGCCCCGGAAAAACATATTTACCCTTAGCATCTATTATCTTTTCAACTTTTGCCGTGATGTTTTTGGAAAAACGGGAAATTTTTTCGTTTTCTATCAGGATGTCATATTTGCCGTCTATTCCGGAGGCAGGATCCACAACGTGTCCGTTCTTTATCAGGATTTTCATTTTGTATAATTATAAACCAGCCCTTTCTCTCCGTCAACTGGCGCGTTTTCATATCAATAATATCTATTCTATTTCCTCTGCATCTACGGGCGGTTTCTGAAGCGGGCGTCTGTTTGAGGAACATCCCGATAAAAAGAATCGGGATGTAGAAGACCGCCCGTAGATGCCCTTGTATGCGGATTTATCTGTTGGAACCGAAGCTTTTTGCGAGGCGCGCCATTGTCTCATAGTTGGCAAGAGTACGCGGAGTAATGGTCCTGCCGTAAGGGCACGCCGAAGGATGCAGAATAAATCCCCTGCCTTCCCCCTCATAATTTTTCATCATTTCCAGATGCCGAGAATATCGCCGCAAAGATAAAGAGAGCCGCAGATGCACCAGTCTTTCCCTGTTTCCTTCAAGTATTTCAACGCTTCCGCGGAAGACTGAATTATCTTAACCTTTTCCGTCTTTTTCTTTGCAAAATCGGCCAGCAGGGCAGGGTCCAGAGCCCTTTCATTGTCCGGCCTTGTGAAAACTATTTCGTCCACATTCTTTTTAAGCAGTAAGATATTCAGCATCTGCCTCCAATCCTTGTCTTTTAAAATACCTGTCAGAAAACAGAATTTTTTACGCGGAAAGATCTCTGCAAGGGTGCACGAAAGAGTTTTCATGCCGTCAGGATTATGAGCTCCGTCAATTATAATAACCGGTTTTTTCTGCAGGATTTGAAACCTGCACGGCCAGAAGACGGTTTCCGCTCCTTTATATAAATCTTCCTTATTTATTCTGAACCCGTGTTCTTCAAGAGCCATCGCCGCCCGCACGGCAAGAGCCATGTTCTCTATCTGGTGCCTGCCCAGAAGAGGAGTTTTCAGAGAAAGATGCTCCGTCTTCCCTGCCCGGAAATCAAACGTCTGCCCGTCCGCCGCGGAGGACCTGCCGCGCACGTAAAAATCCTTTCCGCATGTATAAAGCCTTGCCTTCTTCTCCCTTGCCCTGCTCCTTATAACCTTCATTGCCCCGCTCTGCTGGGAGGATGAGATGACAGTGCTGCCCTGTTTTATAATCCCCGCCTTTTCACTGGCGATTTCCTCATACGTCTTTCCCAGAAACTGGGTATGCTCCAGCCCTATCCTGGTTATTATCTCCAGCCTCGACGGCAGAACATTGGTAGAGTCAAACCGTCCTCCCATGCCTACCTCGCAAACGACTATCTCGGCTCCGGCCTCCGCAAAAAAGGAGAAGGCGATTGTTGTAAGCGCCTCAAAAAAGGTCGGGTACAAATGGTAAGGCTGTACGCCGATGATTTTCTGCAAATCCCGTATCTTCAAAGCAAGGCCTTTTTCCGATATTTCTTTCCCGTTATAAACAATGCGTTCGCCTATGCGTACAAGATGGGGGCTTGTATAGAGGCCTGTACGGTACCCTGCTGAGGTAAGGATATTGGCGAGAGTTTTCGCCACGGAACCCTTCCCGTTTGTGCCCGCTATTAAAACAGATGGATATTTCAGGTGCGGATTGCCGAATTTCTCCAGGAGATTGCGCGTCTTGTCCAATCCCAGCTTTATCCCGAAATCGGTGAGTGAAAACAAAAATTCAAGTTCAGGGAGAGGTTTCATGAGTGGATGACAAGGAGGATTTTTCCTATTGCGTCCTTAAGTTCCGCCCTCTTGGAAATTATGTCTATCATGCCGTGCTCAAAAAGAAACTCCGTACGCTGAAAACCGGCCGGAAGCTTCTGCCTTATAGTCTGCTCAATGACTCTTGGACCGGCAAACCCTATCAATGCTTTCGGTTCCGCAATAATGATGTCTCCGAGAGATGCAAAGCTTGCCGCTATGCCTCCCATTGTAGGGTCGGTAAGCACAGAAAGGTACAGAAGCCCTTCTTTTTTCAGCTTGCCCACGGCGGCTGAAGTTTTTGCCATCTGCATCAAAGAGATAACGCCCTCGTACATCCTTGCCCCTCCGCCTCCTCCCGAAACCGAGACCAAGGGAAGTTTCTTTTCAATCGCATATTCGGCCGCTCTGGTAAATTTTTCCCCCACAACCGACCCCATACTGCCCATAATAAACCCCGCATCTATGACGGCGAGTGCACAGGGGACCCCGTTTATCTTGCATACTCCGGTGATAATGCCCTCTTTAAGCCCTGTCTTCTGCCTCTCTTCCTTCAATTTATCGGTATATGACTTGACTCCGGTAAACTCAAGGGGGTCGCATGACACCATATCCCCCCATTGCTCGGCAAAAGAGCCGGGGTCGGCAAGCTGAGCTATGCGTTCATGGGCAGTCATCCTTCCGTAACTGTCGCAGTACATGCATATCTTGAAGTTTTCCTCCCATTTCTTTTTATATATCAGTTTGCCGCACTGCTCGCATTTAATCCAGAGGTCTTTTTTTATTTCGGGTTTTTCCCTGGCTTCAATGCTTATGTATTTTTTCCGCTTGAATATCATTGAATCACCCCGTGTTTAATTAACACTTCCTTAATCTTTTCCCTGCTTGACGGGGAAGGAGGCGTAAGGGGCAGGCGCCATTCAGGCTCTATTAAATTCATCATGGCAAGCGCCGCTTTAACTGGTATGGGATTTGTTTCAATAAAGAGCACCTTGAATATGGGCAGAAGCTCCAGATGAATCCTTCGCGCCTTTTCCCAATCTCCGGCAAGTGCGGCCGCCGTCATGTCCGCAACCTGCAATGGGACAACGTTCGCCGCCACGGAAATAACGCCCCTGCCTCCCACCGCCATTATCGGCAGGGTAAGAGAGTCGTCTCCCGACAAAACCGTAAACCCGCTTCCGCAAAGGGAGATTATTCTGCTGACCTGGTCCATGCTCCCGCTTGCCTCTTTTATGCCTATGATGTTCTTTATATGAGACAGTTCACAGACCGTTTCGGGAAGTATGGATATCCCTGTGCGCGAGGGCACATTATAAAGGATAAGGGGGATAGAGACGTTCTCCGCAACCTTCTTATAGTGCAGGTAAAGGCCTGCGGGCATGGGCTTGTTGTAATAGGGGGTTATGAGAAGAGCTCCGTCCGCTCCGGCTTTTTCCGCTTCCTGCGTAAGTTCTATGGCTTCGCGGGTATTGTTTGAGCCGGTTCCCGCAATAACGGAACATCTTGCGCCCGTGATGTCAACCGTATATTTTATGAGGTCTTTATGTTCGTCCATTGACAGAGTGGCAGGCTCGCCCGTGCACCCGCAGACAACAACCGCCGATGTTTTGTTTTTTATCTGGAACTCAATCAGTTTTTTATATGCGGCCTTGTCCACTTTATTGTCTTTGACAGGAGTAACTATTGCAACCGTTGAACCTTCAAACATAACCTTTCCCTCCTTTTAAATGCGGCACTCTATATTTGTAATATCCCAGCCCGCGGCTTTCAGCTTGGACAGGATTTCGCCTTTTTTCATCCTTATCTCCGCAAGATAACAACTGCTGTCTACCCGTATGCAAAGCACGCTTCGCCGGACATGTTCAACATAGCTGTGCGCTCTGAGTTTTTCGTCAACTATCCTGAACCAGAGGCAGTCGATATCCCCGTTATCCCTGAAATCCTTCAAAAGCTCATCGCTCCCGCTGTTTGTTTTCAGAGAAGAACCGTTACCGCCGATGACTCTTCCAATGATACTGCCTATCTTTTCCATTTGACGTTTCCAAAAGCGTGAAATATGAAACAATGCTTGTCATTCCTGCATGCTTCAGGCAGGAATCCATAACCACATTTCCTTTATGGATCCCTGCTAAGTTTATCCCTACGCGTAGTAAGCAGGGGCAGGGATGACAGAATAGTCAGTCCAGCTTCAAAGGCATCGCCACATAAAGATAATCCGAGCTCTTGTCCCCTCGCATAATAATAGGGCTTTTTTCACTGCTGAAACCGAGAATAATCTTTTCATCTCCGGCTTTATGAAGAAAATCTATAAGGTAATTGGGAGGAAAAGCAAGGTCTTGTTCTTTGTCGTCCGCATACTCTATGTCTATTTTTTCATGGGCCTCGCCGACGTCGGGACTGACAACTGAAAGAATCAAGACGTCCCTCCCTATGCTCATCTTTACCTTGTTATACCTTTCACTCGTGAACAGAGAGATTCTTTTCAGCGTAGAGAGCAGTTCCTCTTTTTTGATATAGGCGTATTTTAATAGTTTTTCCGAAGGTATAACCTTTGCATAATCAGGGAAATCTTCACTGCCGGCAAGCAACTGGGAAACAAGATAGGTGTTTTTAAAGTTAAACACTATCTGATTCTTCCCTATTGATACATCGACGTTTTCACCGCTGTCTGCCAGCATTGATATTATCCCCATAAGCTTAAACGGCAGAAGGCATTTATAAGGCGTTGCGTATTTTTCTTCACTTGTTATTTTAAAAAGAGACAGCCTTTTTGTGTCGGTTCCTATAAAATTCAGGCTGTCTTCTTTAATATCAAATAATCCTCCCCTGAAATGAGGGCGAGGTTCTTCGGGGTCTATGCAAAACCTTACCTTGTCAATTGCATTCCTTAAAACATCGCCGTTTATCTTAACGGAAACGTCGCCCGTGAATTTAGGCAGTTTCGGAAACTCTTCATAATCCATACACGGAAAGGTATACTTTGAGTTTTTACACACCACTTCCGCCGAATTTTCCTTCTTTATTATTTTAACGTCTTCATCCGGAAGTTGTTTGATTAAAGATATAAATTTCTTACCCGTTATAACCATACTGCCTTTTTTATTTTTTTCACATTCAATACTTACCCTCATTGTATTTTCAAGGTCAGTAGCAGTCAGAAAAAAACCTGTTTCTTTCACTTCAAACAATATACCAGAGGTTATCATAATAGCAGGTTTTACAGGTAACAAACCTTCAAGTTTTCCACAAACGTTTTTCAATGCACCGCTTTTTACTATTATTTCCATATATTATCCTCCGTTGTGTTAGTAGTATATTTTTTTGTTTATAAAAACTCTAAGTTATTTATTTTACAGTATTTACATGGTGTAAAAAGTGTGTGTATTTATTTTTCAATACTTTTTCTTATCTCATCAACCACACCTTTAATATACTCATCGGTATCATAAAGTTTTTTTATCTTTTTACACGCATAAAGTATTGTCGTATGGTCTTTCCCTCCGAATTTAACCGCAATCGAATGGAGTGAATTATTTGTTAATTCACGGCTTAAAAACATTGCTATCTGCCGGGGCATTAATATATTCTTCATTCTTGTCTTGCTAAGTAAATCTTCTTCTTTGATCTTAAAATACTCGCAAACAAAGGCCATTATCGTCTCAAGGTTAATTATAACCCTTTTTTTATAATACTCTCCATCCATTATTTCATCAATAATTGTTTTATCTATTTCTTTATTCAAAAGGCTTGAAAAAGCAAAGATACGATTCAAAACCCCTTCAAGTATCCTGACGTTATCTTTAATGTTTTCGGCAATATAGAATATTATATCATCATTTACGTTAATATTCTTAATTTCACATTTCTTTTTCAGTATTGCGACGCGTGTTTCAAAATCCGGAGGCAGAATTTCTGCTACCAGCCCCCATTCAAACCTGGAGATCAGGCGCTTTTCCAGAAAGGATATTTCGGCAGGAGGCCTGTCGCTCGACAGTATTATCTGTTTTCTCTGGTCGTACAGGAAATTGAACATGTGGAAAAACTCCTCCTGTGTTCCTTCCTTGCCCGCGATGAAATGTATGTCGTCAATAAGAAGAAAATCTAGTTTTCTGAATTTCTGCCTGAACAGATTGGTTGTTTTATTTTTTATGCTTTGGATGAAATCGTTAAGGTATACCTCGGCAGGGATATAAATAATTTTTGTCTCTTCCCTTTCTTTGACGGATTGCACTATAGCCTGCATCAGGTGCGTCTTGCCCAGGCCGAAACCGCCGTATAAAAAAAGAGGGTTGTATGCAATGCCCGGCGACTGCGATACCGCCTGCGCGGCGGCGTGCGCCAGCTGGTTGTTGGAACCAACAACAAAGTTGTCGAACGTATATCCGGGATTTAACGGGGATTCGTTGAAGATTGCTGCTGCTTTGTCAGCAACCTCCCCGCTGTAAAAAAGTTCAATGTCCGGCTGCCAGCCGTAGATTTTTTCAAATTCTTCCTTGATTACGGCAAGAAACGGCAAGAATCCTTTTTCAAAGGTCATACCCGGTATTTCTATCTTAACCGTATTCCCGTTTCTTTCTTTAAATTTTACCGGCTTTATCCATATATCGTAAGCCCGTGCATTATTTAATCTTTTTTCAACCCTTTCCAGTGTCTGTTTCCACTCGTTTTCCATGCCGTTTTAACCCTTTTATATAGGTTTTCCACCCCTTTTACACATTTTTTCCACAACACTTCTTGTACTTTTTGCCGCTTCCGCAAGGGCAGGGTTCGTTTCTCCCTACCTTTGCTCCTGCGGTGTAAGGGGCAGGTTTAAGCGGTTCCGCCGTAGCCGTACCCGCAGACGGGATGAAAGGTTGTTCGGCAGGCTCTTGTTTTTTACCTGCCGTATCAAACTGGTCGAATGTTTTATGGCTGTATGTTACCTGTGAAGGAGCGGTTTGAGTCCCTGCTTTGACAGCTGAAGGAGTTGCGGCAACCTTTACCCGGAAAAGATGCGCAAGTATCTCTCTTTTTACCATGGAAAGCATCTCCTGAAACGCCCGGTAGCCTTCATGTTTATATGCAAGCAGGGGGTCCCTCTGCGCGTATGCCCTCAAACTGATGCCTTCCCTGAGCTCGTCAATGACTCTCAAATGGGCTTTCCAGCGGCTGTCTATAACCTGCAGCATTATGAATTTCTGGATTTCGGCAAGATACGTGCCCGCCTCTTTTTTCTTATCTTCATATGCCGCCTCCGCTTTTTGCGTCAGCTCCGTTTTTAACGTTTCTCTCCAGTAAGAGGGGTTTTGTATGTTTTCGGGGTGGGGCAGTTCCGGGTCTATTCCGAAGAGGTTCATTACTGCCGCCTTGAAGTTTTCAAGGTTCCAAAGAAACGGCTTAAGCTGGAGGCTCATGTGTTCCTCAACGCTTTCCTCGACGGCCTCATGTATAAACTCTTCCACGTATACGCCCAGATTTCTTCCTTCAAGGATATCCTGCCTTATGGAATAGATAATTTTGCGCTGTTCGTTCAAAACGTTGTCGAACTCCAGAAGCTGTTTCCTTATTTCAAAGTTGCGCGCCTCCACCTTCTTCTGGGCGTTTGTAATCATCTTTGTTATAAGGGGGTGTTTTATGGTTTCCCCTTCGGGCAGATGTCCCATAACCCCCAGCATTCTCTCAGAGCCGAAAATCCTCAGCAGGTCGTCGTCCAGGGAGAGGTGGAACCTTGAGGATCCCGGGTCCCCCTGCCTGCCCGCCCGTCCTTTCAGCTGGTTGTCTATTCTCCGGGCTTCGTACCTTTCGCTTCCTATGACATGCAGGCCCCCCGCCTCCACGACTTTTTTATGGTCTTCCAGCCACGGTTTTTTATACTGCTCCAGCAGCTGTTCATAGACCTCCTTGAATTCTTCCGGCGTTTTTTCGAGCTCTTCCCGCGCCTTCTGCCAGTCCTCTTCATGGGCCTTCCGGTCTTTTTCGTAAGCTTCCCTTGCCGTTTTCTGCTCTTCCGAATGTTTTACAAGCTCCTTTTCATAGCCTGCAAGGGCCTCTCTGTATTCTCTTTCGGCCAAGGAAAAATCTTCTTCAAGGAGATGTTCGGTAATAGTCCTTTTAATTGCCTTTTTGGCTTCAAGGAAAGAAGCATACATGCGTCCTTCCCTGTTTTTGAAATCCTCTATGACAGAGGTAAAATCACTCTTTCCTTCGGAAATCTTAATGGAAGTTTCTTTTATGTACTCAAGATACGAATCCGCTTTCTTCTGCTCTTTCTGAAACCCTCCCGCATCGGCAAATGCCGAGGCAAGGAGCGAGAAATGCCGGACGATGAAATCTTGATACGTTTCCAGCACTCTGGCGATGTTCTTTTTTCCGTCAGCCGTGTATACTTCCTGGCTGTTCAGCAGTTCGGTCATCTTGTGGCGCTTCTCTTCCGTGTCTTCGTCCATCACGATGCCGAAACGTTCTTTGAGGGAGTTTTTAAACGAAGCATATTCCCTGTAAGTCCTGCTTGCGGATTCTTTAAAATCCTTCAGCTTTTCAGGCCTGTCGCCGAACTCGGCCTGTGCGGCGGCAAGGTCCTCGGACGCTTTGTCGTGCAATTCCTTCAGCTTCAAAAGCCGGGGCCGGTAGCGCTCATAAGACGTACCAGCCTGTTTTTTAAATACAGCGTCCTCAAACAGCGTTTCCGCTTTCCTGTCCAGCCCTGAAAACACTTTTTCTTTTTCGTTAAGAGCAGCCCTCATGGACTCAAGGGCGCCTTTATGCCTGCCGTCAATGTCCGCCAGCGCCTGCTTGTAGCGTTGTTCTGTGTCTCCGAGAACCTCTGCAAACTCCTTTTTTACATGCAGAGAATCTTTTTCTCCCGTTTTTTTGCGCGACCAGATAACCCTTATGGTTTCTTCTCTTGCGAGTATTTCCGGGTTGCCCCCCAGTATTATGTCCACTCCCCTGCCTGCCATCTGCGTTGCTATGGTTATGGCTTTCGGCTTTCCCGCCTGGGCGATTATGGCGGCCTCCGCTTCGTGGTTCTTTCCGTGCAGAACCTTGTGCGGGATGTTTTTCCTGCCGAGCATCCTGCTCAATTTTTCCGCTTTTTCTATAGACACGGTACCGACAAGCACGGGGCGCCCCTCGTTGAAGGCTTCCTCTATTTCCGATACAACCCTGTTGAATTTTTCCTTTTCGGCCTTGTAGATTTCATCGTCAAATTCGGTTCTGTTTAACTTTTTGTTTGTCGGCAGTGATATTACCTCCGTGTTGTAAATTTCCTTGAATTCAACGGCTTCCGTCATCGCCGTTCCGGTCATGCCGGCAATTTTGTTGTACAGTTTGAAGTAGTTCTGGAACGAAATGGTTGCAAGCGTCTGGTTTTCATTTTCAATCCTCACTCCTTCCTTGGCTTCTATCGCCTGATGCAGTCCGTCGCTCCATCTCCTACCCTCCATCAGCCGTCCCGTGAATTCGTCCACTATGATAACCTGCCCTTCTTTCACCACGTATTCCTTGTCCCTTTTGAAAAACGAATGGGCCCTCAGCGCCTGGTTTATATGGTGCACCCGTTCGGTATTGGCGCCGTCATACAGGTTTTGTATGCCCATAAGCCGTTCGCACTTGTGGATGCCCTGGTCGGTGAGGGAGACAGCTTCCCCTTCCTCGTCAAGCGTGTAATCGTCCTCTTTGTTCAGCTTTCTGACAAGCTTGTCTATTTCATAGTAAAGTTTTGTGGTTTCCTCCGACGGGCCCGAGATAATCAGCGGCGTGCGCGCTTCGTCTATGAGAATTGAATCAACCTCGTCGATTATGGCGTAGTTAAGCCCCCGCTGTACCTGAAGGTCTTGCCTTGCCGCCATGTTGTCCCGCAGGTAGTCAAAGCCGAATTCGCTCCCTATTCCGTAGGTTATGTCGCAGTTATACGCCTGTTTCCTCGGAGCCGGGGACAGGTACAAAAACCTTGAATCTGCCGGCAGGTAGTTGGGGTCAAAGATAAAGGAGGAAGCCGCATAAGGGCCTTTGACTTCTTTCTGGGAGATTATGCATCCGATTGAAAGGCCGAGATAGTTGTATACGGCGCCCATCCACTGGGTGTCTCTTTTCGCAAGGTAGTCGTTGACAGTGACAAGATGGCAGCCTTTTCCTTCAAGGGCGTTGAGGAAGATAGGAAGGGTGGCAACAAGGGTCTTTCCTTCCCCCGTAGTCATCTCCGCCATTTTCCCTTTATGCAGAACCATCCCCCCGAGTATCTGAACGTCGAAGTGCCTCATGTTAAGGGTTCTGCGCGCCGCTTCCCTCACGAGAGCAAAGCTTTCGACAAGGCATTCGTCCGCAGGCGTCCTTTCCCGTATTTGTTTTTTAAGAGCCTCTGTCCTCGCCCTCATTTCTTCGCGGGAAAGCTTTTTTATTTCTTCTTCCTTTTCGTTTATTTCTCTCAGCAATTCCATCATTTCCGACATAAAGCAGCATTTTTCCTTATTGAACATGCGGTTCAGGGAAATGACTATCTGCGTCCGCCCGAGATTCAATTTTTGAAAATCTGAGAGGAGATGTTCGTAATAATGCATTTGTGAAATACTCCGGTATAATTAGTTGAAGAGCGTATAGCAGCAAGTATTTGGATTCCTGCTTACCATCTGCAGGAATGACATAAAACGTCACTTTACCACTCATCACTTACCACTGTCTTATGTAGTGCCGGGGGGCAGAATCGGACTGCCTACGCCAGCCTTTTCAGGGCTGCGCTCTACCAATGAGCTACCCCGGCATAATTAAAAAACGACGTTTTTTGTCGCCTTTGCTTTTCTAATGCGGTCGTGTTTTCTGTTAAAAATTCAGCATTTTAGAATACCAGATAGTTTTCTTTTTGTCAACAGAGCGGGAGCTTTTCATGGTAAAAAATTCTTGAGGTTTTCCAAAGATGCGGGGGGAGGGTATAATAGAAGGGTCTTTTAAGGTAAATCCGCACAAGTGTTAAGAGCAGATCAGGAGAGAAGTAATGGACAAAAGAATAAACCAGGTGAAGAAAAGGGACGGGAGGATAGTTCCTTTTGACAAAGGGAAAATATCGGACGCCATATTCAAGGCGGCGCAGAGCGTCGGCGGACAGGACAGGTATCTTGCCGACGACCTTGCAGAAGCCGTCAGGATGTATTTGGAAACGCAATATAAAGGGGATATGCCTTCCGTGGAGGAAATACAGGATATAGTGGAGCGCGTTTTGATAAAGACAGGCCATGCAAGGACGGCCAAGTCTTACATCCTTTACAGGCAGAGGCGGGCCAGAGCCAGGCAGATACGAGAGGGGTTGAGTCCGGAAGATTTGACGGAAAGAGAACAGGCAAAGGCAGAGGTTTCCAGGGAAGCGCCTCTTTCCGTCAGGAGGAGCAGAGACAACATAGCGCCGTGGGACCCTTCGGTGGTTGTCTCGGCGCTTGTAAGGGAGACGGGGCTTCCGGAAAATATAGCTGAACTCATAGTGGGAGAGGTTGAAGACGAAATTGTTGCTTCAAAGGCAAAAAGGCTGACATCTTCGCTTATCAGGGAGACGGTTAACGCAAAACTTGTGCAGTACGGGTTTGAGGAGGAAAGGAAACTGCATTCAAGGATAGGCCTTCCGGTTTACGACGTAACTTCCATGTTTGAAAAATTTGACGGCGGACCCGACAGCCTTTCCATGCAGCTGGGCAGGTACGTGAAAAGGGAATATGCAATGACGTCCGTTCTGCCGGAAGGGCTTGTGGAAAAACATCTCCGCGGCGAACTGTCCGTCTGCAATATAGAGGGGATAGACAAATTCTATTCGGCAAACATCGCCGTGGCGCAGGGCGGCGGTGAAGCAATATCCCGTCTTTGCGGAAAAGTGCGGCCGTTCACAGAGCATGAAATTATCCTGCGGTTTCCGGAAGGGGCGGCACCTAAGGACGCGGCAGTCTCTATCCTTTCCTCAGGGGAGGCTTTAGTTGCAGAAGTTCCTTTGGCAGGACTCTCCGACAACGCTCTTAAAGAAGTCTCCGCTGGAGGGTTTTCTTTCGTGCTGAGGATAGAAAACAAAGCAGAAATGGAGCGATTTGCTTCCATGGCGGAAAATACGGGGCTGAAAGGGCGGATTGCAATCAACCGCAAAACTACCGGGGCGCTTTTTGTTTTAAACCGCCTAATCCTGAATGTTTCAATGCCGGAGCTTTATGCGGGGCAGAAAAATGCGCCTGCCGGAGATTATATAAGGGAATTGTTGCAGTTCTGCTCGGCGATGATTGAAAAACAGGGCCGCCTAATTGCGCAAAATCCCGCGGCGATGTATATGTTTGCGTCTCTCGGCGGAGCGGAAAAAATAATGGAGATAGAATGCCCGGATTTACAGGCTATATCGGGCTGCCTGCGGGCGGACGAAAATTTTCTGGCGGATATGCTGGACAAATCGATTTCATGCCTGACCAAACTGCCGGCAAAACAAGACGATACAGCGGGTTTTTACAGCTTGCTGTCCTCAATGTTTGAAAGGTTTTCCGGACAGCAGGGGTTGTGCGTAAGGATATGCAATGGTTAAGATAGCATTGTTCGGATACGCTCAGTCTGGCAAAACCGCTCTTTTCCGCCGGCTGACGGGCAAAAAAGAGGATGTTTACGACCCTTTCAAGCCTAACGCGGGCGTGGGGATATATAAAGACTGCAACATTGCCAGAATTGCAGAAATACAGAAAGCCAGAAAAATGGTGTATCCCGAGTTTGAAATATACGATTTTAAAGGATTTCCAGAAGGGGAAGGATTCCCCGCAAATTACTACAGGAATTTATTTGATAAGGACATCATTATATGCGTTGTAGGCAATTTCTCTCCTGAAGCTCACCCCGAAAAAGAAGCAATGTCTCTTCTTATGGAACTTGCCTTTTATGATACGGAAAGGATTCAGAAGATGCTGGATAAAGAGCAGGGCGCTTCCGGAGGCGCGGCAAAGGGTCAGGCGGAAGTCTTTAAGAAGGGGCTGGTTCTCCTGGAAAAAGAGAAGATGCTTAACGAGCTTTGCGCTGAGGATAAGAAACTGATACAGGGAACGGAGCTTGTTACGGTCAAAAGCGTGCTTATCTATATTAACGGAGATGCAAAGCCGTTTAATCTCTCATTTCCTTTTTCGGCATCACGAAACGAAGGAGGCTCTTTTGACGCAGAAGGTTTTTATGAGGCAGTCATTAAGAGCTTGTCCCTGATTACGTTTTATACCATCAAGGGGGAAATAGTCCAGGGATGGATTATCCCTTCCCGTTCAACGGCAAGACAGGCCGCGGGAAAGGTCCACAAAGACATAGAAAAAGGTTTTATAAAGGCGGCGGCCCTCCATTTGAAGGATTTGATTGAAATCGGGTCATGGCATACGGCAAAGAATATGGGTGTGCTGAAGTTTCTCGGCCCGAATTCGGAGATTAATGACTGCGACGTTATCGAGTTCTTTTTCAGCTGATTAGGATGCCGGCATACCCCACCACTTGAGCGTAGTTTTTTGACGCTTCTCCGCTTGTTGCGTACCTTACCAGTTCCGCCTCTTTTGCACCGAGGTTTTTTGCCGCAATAACGGCCGTTATAACCGGACCGTAGCCGCACATTGAGATATCTTTTTCGTAAATTCTCCGCACAAGCAGTTGTTCGTCGAGAGCCAGTATCGCCTCTACCGCATACCGGTCTTTTTCTTCGGCAGAGGTTTGGTCTTCGTAATGAGTCATGTCGGAGCTTGCCACGATAAGCGCTTTTCCTTCGCCCCGTTCGGCCACAGCCTGCGCGATTGACTCTCCTATCTCGCTCCATGCAGGGTCGTCTACGTAGCCGGAGAGAGCGACGGGGACAATCCGGACATTTTTTTTCAGGAATTGCAGGAAGGGCAGCTGTACCTCAAGAGAATGTTCTTTTAAGTGGGCTACAGAATCTTCTTCAAGATACCGGCTGTTTTTTACAAGGGCTTCCGCCATTTTTCTGTCAACTTCCGTTTCGCCCAGAGGGGTGATCCATGAATCCTGGGCATCTACGGCGTAAGGCTCGCCGTATCCGGTATGGTTCGGGCCGAGCAGAATAACCGTTTCCGGGATTTCAACCCTGCTGAAGACTGCCCCGGCCGTTGCTCCGGAATAGACGTATCCGGCATGAGGGCATACCGCGGCCCTGCATGCCGTTTTTGCAAAATCCCTGTCAACAAAACGGTCAAGAATCTGCAGAAGCTGTTTTTTTTCTCCCGGGTAAAAATAACCGGCTACAACCGGCTCTCTGATTTTTTTCATCATGCCCTCCCCTGCCTTAGCGGGGTTCTGCCAAAATACGGCCCGCTCTTTTAAAAGGCGGACGGAGCAGCCGTTTCGCTCAGGTGCTGCGTGACAGGTGAAACTTACGCAACTCAGC
>JAFGKM010000049.1 GCA_016928555.1 Candidatus Omnitrophota bacterium
ATGGTCCTCTGCCAGTTGAGAGGAGAATACCTTGCCGACCCTAAATACGCCGAGACGTTCGTCGCTCTTGCCCGTATTCACGGCACAAGAATCTGGCCCCATGCGCCGGTAAAAAATGCGGAAGTTCTAAATAAAATTCAGCAGGCGGAGAAGAACTTCGGAATGGACAAGGTAGAATTCCTTCCATACTGGAACAACGGCGCCGTTGCCAGGCCATCTTCTGAAAGCGTCAAGGTCTCACTCTATGTCCGGAAAAACAAGGTTCTCCTTTACGTTTCAAACCTTGGAGACAAAGATATTGATGAAATCATAACCCTTGACCTGAAAAAGGCAGGGCTTGCCGGTTCAAACCTGAAAGCTGAGGATGTCTATGCGGGAGGGCCGGTTGAACTGAAGGCGGGAAATTTAAAAATACACATAAAGAGACATAACTTCAGGATGATAGTGATTGCGCCCTGAAGGATTATTGTCATAAATCCCCCTTAAATTCCCCCTTTTTAAAAGGGGGAGACAAGGGGATTTGTAGAGGAGAAAAAAATGCACATTTTGAGAAGAAATGCAGTGTTGGTATCCGGTTTGCTGTTTTCTCTTGTTTTCCTTGCTGGATGCGGCTCAACCTCCGCAGAACCCAAGTTTTATCCGGAGAAAATATCGTGCCCGGGACCGGCCGTCACGGTAAAAGAACATAACGGGGTGCCTACGGTATTCTTTGACGGCAAGCCGGACGCACGAATCATGACCAACCCCACTGTAAAGTGGGGCACAGGCATAATGCCCGTGGTTAGTAAAGGAGAACTCCTTCTTACAAATAAACCCGGCAACTATACATACCGTTCCCTGACAACGACAAACTCCTTTTCCGGCGCATGCACCGTTGAAGCGGCGGTAAAGGTAAATGAAATCACGGGAAACGGGGGAAATATTACTTTGATTGCCCGCGCTCAATACGAAAGGGCAACCCGATTAAACGCATATCTCCTTTCCCTCAGCGAAAACAACGGCGTAAGAAATGCAAACCTATGGAAGGAAGAGAAGGGGGCGGAAGGCGGCTACCGGAAATGGTTTACCGTATCCCATAACTGGGAAACGGGAAAAATCCATATCCTCAAGATATCTTTTGACGGAAAGGAAGTATCGGGGTTTGTTGACGGAAAACTCATAGGGAAGCAGGTTGATGAGAATCCAATCCCTTCGGGAAAGGTGGAGTTGAGTGTCTATCATTCCGTTTCCGCGGTTGACAGAGTCTCAGTTGAGAAACCTGACGGCGCCGCACTTTTGAGCGATGATTTTTCGTCACCGCGCTCATGGGATTGGAACGGGACGCCCCTGCAAAAAGCGAAGACATACCCTGAAATCGGCGTCCACATATACACGGCGGCCGGATGGGGCGGTACGGACTGGTGGAGCCAGTGCTGGCTCGGCCCCGGAAAATATGATTTTTCTAAGATTGACCGCGACTTTGAAAACCTGCTCAAGGAAGACCCTGAGGCGCTGATATTCCCCAGGGTATACCTGAACGCCCCGGAATGGTGGCTTAAGGCGCACCCGGAAGAGGCCGCGGTCATCTGCCACGCGGACGGCTCGTCGGCCCCCAGCAGATTCCCCTCCTTCACATCCCAGCTGTGGCTCAAGGATACCGGGGAATTTCTTCGCCAGTATATACGCCATCTCAATTCTTCTCCTTACGGTGAGAGATATATAGGATTCCTCGTAGGCGGCGGACATGCCATGGAATGGGTATACAACTGGGGGCCTTATTTCCACGACTACAGCGAGAACCAGCTGAACGCTTATACAGCATGGTTGAAGACAATCTATCCCGACGTAAATACTCTTCGCGAGGCCTGGAAAGACCCGGACATCACGTTTGAAACGGTAAACATCCCTTCCGTCAAGGAGCGAAGGAAAGGAGATTTTTACAATTTCTACGACCCGGCAAAAGGGAGGAAAATTATTGATTACAGGCGATTCCACTCCATAGCGGTCTCCGACGCCGTCTCATACATGTCAAAGATTGTTAACGAGGAAACACAGGGCAAAAGAATAGCGACGGTGGCTTACGGATACGTACTCAACTCCCATACCGTAAATTCCTACATGGACATGGGGCACTTCAACCTTGCGCGCGTGCTTGAATGCCCTTACGTAGATGCAATGGTATCCCCCCACATTTACACGGGGCGGCTTCCCGGAGGGTTCGCCATGTCTCCTGTTCCCGTGGACTCGGTCTTAATGCATGGAAAGGTCTTTTTTGACGAGGACGACATACGCACTCATCTCGCGGCGAAAACGCCTCTAAACGACTCCGAAGGCAGGGCTCAAAACCTGTTTGAATCCATAAACGTCTTCAAACGCGACTTCGCCTATACAATTTCAAAAGGGATGAGGTTCTGGTACATGGACTGGGGCAACGGCTGGTATCACGACGACGCGATAATGGATGCCATAGGCCAAATTCAGGAGCTTGCAACCGAATCGCTGGAGAAAAAACGCGAGAAGACATCCGAAATAGCGCTGATTGTCAGCGAGCAATCTACGGATTACCTGTCAACGGAACCCGGACTTCTGCAACCCCTGTTCAAACAGGTCTTCAACGAATTTACACGCATCGGTACGCCGCTTGACGCATACCTGATAAGCGACTTGGACAAAATACCCGATTATAAAATGTACGTTTTTCTGAACGCTTTTTATCTCACTGAAAAAGACAGGAAAGCGATAAAAGAAACGGTACTCGGTAAAAATCATACGGTTCTCTGGATGTATGCGCCGGGCTACGTAACCAACAAGGGGTTATCACCCGAAGCGGTCACCGACATAACCGGAATCAAAGTGGAAATGCATGATGCGGCGGGAGAGTTTGCCGCGACCCTGTCCGGTAAAGACCATGCCATCACCAGAGAACTTGACCCGCAACTTAGCTGGAAGTCGGGAGAAGGTCCTTTCGGGCCGCTTTTCTACTGCTCCGATGCCGGTGCGTCAACACTCGCCGTGCTTTCAGGAGGCGTTAGGGGTGACTGCATGGGCAAGCCGGCGCTTGCGGTGAAAGAGATGGACGGCTGGCGCTCAATATGGTGCGGGATGCCGAATATGCCCTCCGCCCTTCTGCGGCAGATCGCAAAAGAGGCAGGCGTTCATATTTATTCTGATTACAATGACGTCGTCTACGCCAACAACTTCCTGCTTTCTGTTGCCGTAAAGGATGCCGGGGAAAGAGAGATACGACTGCCTGCTCCCGCGAAGGTGGTAGATGCTTTTACTGGAGAAGTTATATCCGAAAAAACAGACTCTTTCAAAAGAAATTTCAGGCAGTTTGAAGCCCCCGTATGGTGGCTGGAATACTGAAATCCCCCCATACCCCCCTTTGCAAAGGGGGGAAAATAATTCCCTCCTTTCGCAAAGGAGGGGCAGGGTGGATTTAGCGGAGAGCAGCCGAAGCTTATGCCGGATTAAATCAATTTGGCAGGACAAAGGGACAATGAAAAATAAAAAGATTTGCGAAAAAGAAACGATTTCTCTGGACGGAAAATGGCGGCTTGTTTCATTTGAGCCGGGAGAAGGAAAAAAAGCCGGGGCGCATAAACCGGGTTATCCCGTAGACAAATGGCTCGGGTGTTCCGTTCCGGGTTCGGCACAGGGGGCGCTTCTCTCCGCAGGGAAGATTCCTTCTCCGTTTGTCGGAATAAAAGCGGAAGATAAATACCGTTTCATTGAGGAAAAGGAATGGTGGTTTGCAAGGGAATTCAAGGTTAATAAAAAACTCACGGATAAAACTGTCTTCCTTAAATTCCATGGGATAGACACGGTATCCGCTATTTATCTCAACGGAAAAAAGACCGGCGAAACATGCAATATGTTCATCCCTTATGAATTCAGGATAAATGATTTTCTCCGCAACGGGAAAAACGTCCTTGCGGTGAGGCTGGACCCGGTCGGCATGGCCGCACGCAGAAAGGACAAGAAAAACATTATAGAAACCAACTACTGGCTGACAGCGTCATTCATAAGGAAAGCCAACTTCGCCTACGGAAAAGATATGAGTTACAGGATGATAACCGCGGGCATCTGGCGGCCTGTTGAGATTGCCGGCTACGGCAGTGCAAGAATCAGCAATGTCCATATAGTAACAAATCCATATGACAAATACCGGAAAGCGAAGGTTTCCGTATGCACGGGGATTGAGAATTTTTCTTCCCGCAAAATACCCGTTTCGCTTAGAATCCGCATCGTTTCCAAAAAAGGGGAATTGCCCGGAAAGGATTCTTTCAAACTGCAGGGGACATTGACGGAAAGGAAGGTGTCTTTTGACATCCCGAATCCTGAGCTGTGGTGGCCCAACGGAACCGGAGAGCAGAATCTTTATACCGCTGCAGTGGAACTGCTTGATGCGCAGGGCAATACGCTTGATATGCACGAAGAGCGGTTCGGCATAAGGGAGATAAAACTTATTCAGGATAAAGACCGGAAAGAGGGCGGAGAAACCTTCATCTTTGCGGTTAACGGAAAACAAGTTTTTGCCAAAGGCGTAAACTGGGTTCCGGCTGACACCTTGATGTATCCCATCCCCGCGAAAAGATACCGGGACCTTATTACTGCGGCAAAGGAAGCCAATTTCAACATGTTCAGGATAAACGGCTTCGGCATATACGAGGACGAGGAGTTTTACAGAGCCTGCGACGAAGCGGGCATCATGATATGGCAGGACTTCATGTTTTCTGACTGCATGTATAACGATAAAGACAAAGAATTTCTGGACGAATGCCAGAGGGAGGGAGAAACTGTTGTAAAGATGCTTAGAAACCATCCTTGCATAGCACTGTGGTGCGGCAACAATGAGGTTGACGAGATGTATTATACCGGCGCAAGCAAGGACTGGCGGTGGCAGGAGGCATGGGGGGAGAAGATATTCCACAGGATACTTCCTGAAATCTGCAGAAAATTTGACCCTTCAAGACCTTACTGGCCCAGCAGTGCGTGGAGCGCACCGGGGAAATATCCCCTGTGGAACAAAATGGGCGATTATCATTTCTATCCGGTATCGTGCGGAGGATTCCGTCCCGTGAAACACCCGCACGGCAGGGCAGTGCGCCTTCCGCTAAGCCTGGAAAATACATCTTACAGGCTTTATGCGAAGGAAAAAGCCAAGTTCTACAGCGAGTTTGGCATTGGCTCAATCCCCTGCATGGAAACCGTAAAAAAGTCTTCGGGAAAGATGCCTCTCTGGCCGATGAATAATGATTTCTGGACTTACTATCTTTCTGTCGGCTGGCCCAGGAAATTTCTTGAGATTACTTCTGTGCTGAACACAGAATTCGGGAATGCGAAAAATCCTGAAGAATATATCTTCTACTCGCAGTTGGGACAGGCGCTTACCTTCAAATTCGCCATGGAACACTTCAGGGTAAGAAAGCCCTCCTGCGGAGGCGGGCTTTTCTGGATGTACAATGACTGCTGGCCTACCGAAACCTGCAGCATCATAGATTATTACTCAAAGAAAAAGATAGCGTACTACTGGGCGAAGAAAGCATGCTCCCCTCTGATGCTGGCATTTATTGAAACGGAAAAGAAAGACCGCCTTGAACTGTGGGCGGTTAATGACGGTCTCTCTGAAGTTGAAGGAGAATTTCTTCTCTCAAGGCGCAGATTTAAAGGGAAAACGCTTTCAGATGAGCGGATGAGAAAAACAATCCCTGCCAACTGCGCAATGAAACTGCAAAGCATAACCATTCCGCGGGATATTAAAAGAAACGAAGAATTTCTGAATGCGGAATTTCTTGTCAGCGGAAAGACGGCGGCTGATAACAGGTATTTCTTTTCAATTTTCCGCGACAGAAAAATTCCGGCCTGCAATGTAACGTGGTCCGCAGACAGAAAATCTCCGGGGGAATTCCTTATCAACCTTGAAACCGACGTTTACGCCTGCATGGTCAATATTGATACAGGAAAGGAAAATTATAATCTCTCGGATAACTGGTTTGACATCATGAAGGGAGAAAAAAAGATTGTCAGCGTGAAAACATGCAAAGCGCCTGCCGTCAAAATAACCGTTTTCAACGGCAAAACAAAGGAGTGCAGGAAAAAATGAAAGGCATTATTGACTTGAACGGAACATGGGATTTTATCGCAGACCTTGACCCCAAATATCATCAGCTGAACAGTTATCCCTCGCCCGCATGGGACAGGTCCAACTGGGAAAAAGCGGTTGTCCCCGGGGTGTGGAACATGTTTCAGGAAAAATATTCCATCTATGAAGGGGTATGCTGGTATGCGCGTGATTTTGAGTATGACGGTGAAACCGAAGGCGTAACGGCGCTTTTACGATTTGGCGGAGTGAACTACAAATGCGATATCTTCCTCAACGGGGAAAAGGCGGGAGAGCATGAGGGAGGATACACAGAGTTTGCCGTAGACGTATCCCGTCTGCTCAAAAAGGGTAGCAACTGCCTTGTCCTGCGGGTGGATAACCGCGCCCTTATTATGAAAATGCCAGCTGTCATCGGCTGGTTTAATTACGGGGGGATACACAGGGATGTATGCCTTGAGGTTTACAGAGGCGCTTATTTTTCAGATTTATTCGTTTACGGGAAGCATGACGGGACGCTGTCGGTGAAAGGCGCGGTAAACACGCAAGAAGCTCCCGGCCTGCAGGTTGAAATAACCTGCGGAGAAACCTCAAAAAAGATTGAGGCCGCTGACGGAGCTTTTGAAACTTCATTTCAAATCCCCGGCGTCAAAACATGGTCGCCGGAAGAGCCGAACCTTTATCCTGTAAATATATCGCTTGCTTCGGAAGGCAAGGTTCAGGACGAGATAACCTTGGACACGGGCTTCCGGTCAATCTCCGTTGAAGGGACAGATATTACCCTCAACGGGACAAAGACCTTTCTAAAAGGCATCTGCTACCTTTACGACAGCCCGGACTACGGCCTTGTAATGAAAAAAGAACAATACCTGAAAGACATAGCGCTGATTAAAGAGCTCGGAGTCAACATCATACGCAGCCACTTCCAGTTCAGCGATGCATTCCTCTCCGAGTGCGACAGACAGGGCCTTATGGTATGGATAGAGGCGCCCGTTTACTGCATAGCGCCTAAAAAGGAAGAAAAGAACACGGTCTTCTCCGACGAGTCGTATAAAAAACTCGCCCTGCTGATGATTGAAGAGCTGATAGGCCAGGCGAAAAACCATCCCTCCGTAGTCATCTACGGCATAGGCAACGAATGTACAGTTGAAAACCCGGAAGCGGAGGGCTTTTTCAGGGCGATAGCGGATAAGGCGAGGGAAAAAGACAGCACGAGACTGCTCAGCTACGCCGCCCTTTACGGAACGGTGGGCCCGCTGGCTGACATTGTGGACGTGATAGGGGTAAACGAATACTGGGGATGGTACGACGTCATAGGGTTGGGAAAAAAACTGGATAAAATCAACCTTGATAAGCTTGAAAACAAACTGAAGGAACTGACGGCAAACCATAAAAAACCTCTCGTCATAAGCGAATTTGCTGCGGATGCGGTGCCCGGCTTTTTGTCGAAAAGCCATGAACTGTGGTCGGAAGACTACTATTCGGAATTTTTTGAAAAGAGTTTTGAGGTTTTCAAAAAGTATCCGGTATGCGGAACTTTCCCCTTTCTTTTCAACGACTACAGAGACCCGAGCAAATATATCGGCAAGTACTGGGACGGAATGAACTATAAGGGCGTGGTTTCATACAGCCGCAAACCGAAAAAGCCCTTTTACACGCTGAAA
>JAFGKM010000005.1 GCA_016928555.1 Candidatus Omnitrophota bacterium
AGGGTGGTCTACTTTTACTGGCTTACGGTGGTACTCTTTTAAAGGCTTACAAACAAAGGGGGGTATTGGGGGGATTTTTTCTCACGTCTTGCTATTTGGGTAAATTCGGGTGTGTTTTTTTGTAGCGGTGGCATTCATGCCACGAAAGACCCGCAGGCTAAAGCATGCCCTACGAAGCCTTGGCGTAGTAGGGACCTGCGGCTACCGTTTCAATGGAACGCAGGCTGAAGACCTGCGGCTACCGGTTGAGTTAATGGTGTGTTTTCTATTTGGTGAAGGAGATGAGGAAGAAGTCGGGCTCGTCAATCCCTTTGAGGAATCTAAATCCTGCGGATTCAACCGACTTTCTTAATTCTGACATGTTTTCAAGCAGATGCCTCTCTATAAGCGGATGGGATGTTTCTCTGTGGACATGGTTTACGTGTTTATTGCCTGTGGGATGGCATATGGTGCAAATACCCCCCGGCTTCATTATCCTGTAGATTTCTTTCAGAGCCTCAATTTTGTCTTTAAAGTGAGGATAGCAGGAGTTGACTATTACTCTGTCAAAGAAGTCATTTTCAAAGTCTGTCTTGTGTATGTCCATAACGAACGGTTTAACGTTGTCAGGAAAATTTTTCAGCAGAAATTTATCAATCATCTTTTCCGCATAATCAATTGCGAAAATCGTTGTTTCCTGACCGGCGGCTTCCAATATGTAGGGTATTAGGACTCCTGTTCCTGTTCCAACGTCCAGAATGTCCTGTTTATTTTCTATGTAAGTGTTTTTTATAATCCGCCTGTATTTTTCAGGAGTTACTGTTTCTTTTTCATCCCATTTATCAGCACATCTGTTGAAAAATTCCTTTTCAGTTTTCGCTTGCATTTTTCCTTATCCTTTTGGGTGAAAATATAACAGAAACTGCAAAGATTATGCTGGAAACTATTACTATGCACGCACCTGCGGGCAGGTTGAGGATTGACGCGAGAAAAAGCCCCGTCCATCCCGACAGAACTGCAAAAGAGACGGAGAGCAGGTACATTTTTTTCATGCTGTATGTAATCTGGTATGCGGCCGCGGCAGGGTTTATGATTAGGGCAAAAACGAGAAGTCCGCCGACTGACGTAATAGTAGTGCTGACCGCGGCGCCGGTAAAGAAGAGGAGAAGATAGAAAAAGATTGAAGCCGCAATGCCGCTCGCCTTTGCCAGTTCGCGGTTGAAAATGACCGACTGAATCTCCTTGTAAAGAAAAATTGCCGTGAGTGATGCAAAAATTGCCGTTGCGGCAAGGAGGATGACATCCTGTAATGTGACTGTAAGGATACTGCCCCACAGAAGGTTAAGCGCCTGGCTTTTCCCTTCCGGCAATATGCCCATGAACAGGAAAGCGAGTCCGAGGGTTGAAGAAAAAATTATGCCGATTGAAGTCTCGGGATGCAATTGCCCCCTGTCTGACAGGGGTCCCAGCACCGCGCATGCCAGCAGGCTGAATATGAAGGAGAAAAGAACTACGGGTTTGTCCAGAACAAGAGCAAGCAGGGCGCCGGCAAATGCGGCGTGGGATATGGCAACTCCTATAAAAGAAATTCTCATTATTACTATCCAGACTCCCACGATGCCGCAGGCTGTCCCTGCCAGCAGGCAGGCAATAAGCGCCTTCTGGAAGAATGCGAAATTAATTAAGTCCATCATATATCCTTATCCTTTTCATGAAATCCTCTCTGCTCCCGTCAAAAACTATTTTCCCTTCTTCCATCCATATAACCCTTGAGCAAAGTTTATATATTGTCTCTATGTTGTGCGATACTATGAGGGTGGTGAGATTTTTAGTTTTATGCACATCTCTTATAGCTTTCGTGAAACTGCTTGCCATATCCCTGTCAAGCCATGCGAATATTTCATCAAGGAGCATAATTTCGGGTTCCTGCATCAGAGCGCGCGCTATCAGCACCCGTTTTTTCTCCCCGCCGGAAAGCTGTCCGAACGGTTTTCTAAGAAGGTGATTTATTTCCAGAAGAGAGGCAAGCTCTCTCATAAGGTTTTTTTCAACATTCCCGACAAAGCGCAGACAGCCCATTTTTCCATACCTGCCCATGAGAATAACTTCTTCGGAGATTACCGGAAGTTTCGCGTCAATTTCAAAGTGCTGGGGTACATACCCGATTTTTCTCCTTAAAGCATTTTCGTTGAGGATATTGAATGCCTCTCCGTTTATAAACACTTTTCCGGCAGGAATTCTTGCAAGTCCGTTTACGGCGCACAAAAGAGTTGTTTTCCCCGCGCCGTTGGGCCCGAATATGCCCGTAAATTCTCCTTCCATAATGTCAAGAGACAGGTCTTCTATGATTGTTTCAGACATATAGCCGATTGATACGTTAATGAGTTGTATTTTGAGCGCTTTCATATGCGTCAATTATCCTTTTTACGTCCTCAAGCAGTGTATGTCTCAGAGTAGGAGTTCCGGGCAGGACATCCGGAAAATTTGATATTGCAGTGTGGGGAATTTTTAATTCATCGGCAATGACCCTGCCTGTATCGGGGCCTGCCTGCAGATTGTCTATTACAATCCGAACCTTCTTCTCTATGCACAGTTTTATAAGATTTTTTATTTCAGCCGGAGTCAATTCTTCTTTGCGGCCGTAATCTGCAACAACCTCAAATCCTGTATATTCAAGTACTTCCCTGATGTGGCTATTGCATATTGCCGGCGTTCCCTTCAATTTTCTTTCGGAACCCGTTTTTTTAATCTCTTTGTCGGTTTTGTTTATTTCTTCTTCGGCTTTTTCCCTGTTTTGTTCAAAAAAACCGCGGTGCCGCGGAAATTTTTCGGAGAGTATACTTGATATTTTCAGATAAGCCTCTTTTTGATTTTCAGGAACAAGCCAGCTGCCTTTGATTTCTACGATGACAGGCTTGAATTTAGGGATTTTCACAGCTGAAGTTATATCTTTAAGATATTCTTCAAATCCGTGGGCAAAAAGGATGCCGCTGTTTTCAATCGTTTTCAAATCATTTACTTTTAAATCAAAATGTCCAGGGCAGGAGCCGGGCGGCACGAGTGTCGCAACTGCTATCTTCCCTCCCCCTATTTCCCTGATGATAGAAGAAAGAACGCTGGTCGTCGCCGCCAAATCCTGTCCGTAAAGATATCCTGTCGTTAATAAAAAGCACAAAAAGATGAAATGTTTTTTCATTCAATGAGGCCCTTTTACGTAATTTTAAAACAAAAATTTGCAGCGGTTGCCCTCCACTAGCACTTTAGCGAACAGGCATTCATGCCGCAAAAAACCGTGCGATGAATCGCATCGCTACAGCTTGGATCCCTGCTTACTACCCGCAGGGATGACAGAAAACTTCACTTCTCACTTTTCACGTCTTTAATAGGATGTATCCCAGTATTTGCGCCAATCGGGCGCTATAACGGTCCCCTGAGTTCCTGTACCGTCGGCGTTGCTGTGATATTCCTCAGGTTTCATCCACCTCACGCTCCCGTCGCCGAAGAGCAGGTTGCTTCCGCCTGAATGAATGCGGACGACAGCCCAGAATGACGTGGCGCCTCCGGAGGCATCGACACCTGCCGGGCTTAATACCCCGTCTTCCGAATAAGGAGGTCCAGAATTGCATCCGCCCCTTCCGTCCGAAGGCCTTCCCCAGTCAAGGACGAGGATTTTGCTGCTCAAATTGCGTATCTGTCCCTCTTTTCTGCCTCCAAAGCCGGTGTAAATTACCGATGGCGAACCTGCATTATATCCCTGCCCCCAGTACCAGTTGGGGATTTGTTTTCTGCTGGGGCACTTGCATATTTTATCACGCATATCGGAAGCCACATATTCCCATAATTTTGTTTTCCAGTTGGGGTTGTCAGGGTAACGTTCCTCAAAGTCAAGCTTGTACATTTCAAATGAGATGCCTACCTGTTTGAGATTGTTCATGCATACGGCGGTTCTTGCGCGCTCCCTTATTTGCGACAGCGCAGGAAGCAGCATTGCCGCCAGCATCGCTATGATGGCTGTTACCACCAGCAATTCTATCAAAGTGAAGCCTGAGCGTACAGCGTATGGCGTAAGGCGTTTAGCAAAATCTTCTTTTGCTCTGTGCATCACATCCTCCTTTTTCAAGTGTTACTATTTTACTAAAAGTGCTACCAATTGTCAAGAGGCTGAAAAAGCATGTTTTCAGCAGGCCGTCTTCTTGCAGTTTAACAGGGATGTATTATAATTAGAAAGGCGAATACTTTGTGTTTGGGAAAGGATAAAATGTGGTTGGGATTGCCGCGCCCCGATAAAGGCGGGGCTCGCAATGACAAAAAACGTCGCAAGGGTAAAAAAAGGGGGGGGGATTTGGAATGCGAGTTTGACGTTCTTATCATAGGAGCGGGGGTCATAGGCTTGTCCGTGGGGAAAGAGCTTGCGGAGGCGGGTTATACTGCGGGCATTCTTGAGAAAAACTCAAAATACGGTTTAGATACAAGTTCAAGAAACAGCGAAGTTTTACACAGCGGAATTCATTATCAACCGGGTTCGCTCAAGGCGAAGCTTTGCGTTGAAGGCATTAGACTGCTGTACGAATTCTGCGAAAGGCGCAATATACTTTACAGGAAAACAGGCAAGGTTACGGTTGCGGTTACGGAGGAGGAACTGCCAGAACTTGAAAAACTTTATAATGCGGGAATTGCCAACGGTGCGGAAGAAATGGTTTTGCTTTCTGCCGGGGATGTGAAGAAACAACTGCCTGAGGCGGAGTGCGTCGGCGGGCTTTTCACCGGTACCAGCGGAATAATCAACGTGCATATGCTTATGGACTCTCTGTACAGGGAATTTATCAGTACCGGGGGGTTATGCGGCTTGGAAGAAAAGGCGGTCGGCATAGACTATGGCAATGAAGGTTACACGGTTTACGTTGAGGGGACTCCTTTAAGGAAATATACGGCAAGGGTTTTGATTAACTGCGCAGGTTTGTTTGCCGACAGGATTTCCGGGATGCTTGGGATAGATTACAATCTCCACTGGGCAAAAGGCGATTATTTTTCAATAGAACAGAAATTTGAGATAGACACGCTTGTTTATCCCGTACCGGGAAAAGACTCCCTCGGCATACACCTGACTCCGAAAATGGGCGGGGGTTTGAGGGCCGGCCCCGACATAGAATACGTGGAGAAAAAACTTCCGCCGTATCCCGATGAAAAGACGGCATCCGGTTACATGGTGGATGAAGGCAAAAAAGTTTTCTTTTACGGGAAGTTAAAGAGGTATCTGCCGGCTTTGAGTGAAGACGGCCTTTCTCCCGAGATGTACGGCATAAGGGCGAAGCTCCAGGGACCTTCAGACGGGTTCACCGATTTTGTGATAAAAGAGGAAAAGCATGGATTTATCAACCTTGTCGGTATTGAATCGCCCGGGCTTACAAGCTGTCTTGCTATTGCCGGATATGTAAGAGATATGGTAAAGAATGCAATTTGACAGGGTAAAGGAGAATGAAAAATGGAGAGCGGAATACTGGGAAATTTGTGCAGGGTGAAAATTGCAGATACAAAAAGGTTTTCAAGTTATGATGTAAACGGCCGCAATAATGACAGATGGAAGATTGGTGCCGGGGAGACAAAAATTATTGCGGAGATAGACGGACCCGGTTGTATTACGCATATCTGGATGACACAGGGAGGCAGGCCGTTTTTGTACAGAGAAGTGCTTTTGAGGATTTACTGGGACGGGGAGAAAAATCCCAGCGTAAATGTGCCTCTTGGCGATTTTTTCTGTCTGGGACATTCCATGGCAAATTCATTCTGCAGTCTTCCTTTTACCGCTTCAACGAGCAATCCTTATAAGTTTGGTGCAGGATGCGCCCTTAACTGTTACCTGCAGATGCCTTTCCGCAAACACGCCAGAGTGGAGCTTGTGAATGAGGGAAAAGAAGATCATGGGCAGTATTTCTATATAGACTGCGAGAAATATAACATTCCTTTTGGGGATGACATTGCATATTTACACGCATTATGGCGGAGGGAAAATCCCACTCCGGGCTGGGGACCTGAAATTTTCGTCAACAGCCCTGAATCCAATGTGGTCAATAAGGAAAAGATTGCATACAACAACAACTACATTATCCTTGAGGCTGAAGGGAGGGGGCATTACATAGGATGTAACCTGTCGGTGACGAACTTCCACGGCACATGGTGGGGCGAAGGCGACGATATGATATGGGTTGACGGATACAAATGGCCTCCCGACCTTCACGGCACGGGGAGCGAGGATTATTTTAACCAGGCATGGGGTATGCAGGATAATGCGTATCTTTTTAACGGCTCTTCAGTTTTTGAAGGCAAAACCGTGTATGACCACGGACTTTACGATGGTAAAAAGTGCGGCGGATACCAGACCTCCTACGTTTTCCACCTGACCAATCCAATACATTTCAAAAAGTCCATAAAGGCGACGATTGAACACGGGCACGCCAACCATACGGCCAATGATTACTCATCCACGGCCTACTGGTACCAGATTGAACCGCATAAAAAGTTTGATATGCTTCCGGTAGGCAAACGTCTGCCCGTGATGCTGAACTTTATCAATCCCGGGGAACTCCAGACACCTGCGAGAAAGATAATAGTAACTCCGGAGATGAAAAGAAAGGTTAAAGGTTAGCCGATGCGGAAGAATTCTCCGATTTTCCTGGAAACGAGCCGGGAAGAGATATAGTAGGACAGGCCTACCAGCACCATTCCGAGCACGCCCATGGCGCAGGCGACGTAAGGCCCGTCAGTCACCCTGCCTGCGAGTATATATATGACTTTGGCGATGGGATAGTGGCGTTCCCTTACCGCAAGTATAAGGCTGCTGCTGACCTCCATAACCGAAAAAGAGAATGCGAGGACTCCGCCTGCAAACAGCCCCGGGCTTATTAATGGGAAGGTTATTCTTTTAAACGTCGTGATTGTGTCCGCTCCGAGAGAGTATGATGCCTCTTCAACGGATTCGCTCAACTGCTGGAATGAGGAATAAGTACTTCTTACGATATAGGGCAGGCGCCGTATGCTGTAACTTATGATAAGAAGTATAACCGGGTTGTTCCGGGGGTCAAGTAACGTATTTGAAAAAAGAGAGAAATATCCGAAAGCCATGACGATGCCCGGTATTGCAAGCGGCAGCATTACCAGCAGGTCAAGCAGGTTTCTGCCTCTGAATTTTGTCCTTGCCAGAAGAAATCCCACGGTAAAGCCCATCAGGAGGTCTATCAGGGTGCTTGCGGAACTAAGAAAAATACTGTTGAAAATGCCTGTCTTGGTAAGGTGGTGGGCAAAGACGGTGCCGTAGGATTCTCCCGTATATTGCGAGGGGAATACGGTAAAAAACCATCTTTTTGACACGGAGCTCAAAATAATGCTTATGTGGGGAAGCAGGCTGATTAATACCAGAGATAAAACGGCAAGGTAGACAAAAAGAAGCTTTTTTGCAGGCAGGCTTTTTTCGGTAAACCCTGCAGCTGTGCGACCCGTGGTATAAGGACGTTTATCAATAAGTTTTTTGGTCAGGATAAAGAGCAGAAACGTTATCAGTACAACGAAGAGCACAAGAGCGTAGCCCTGGGGATTGGTGTTCATATCCTTAATGCTGTTGAATATCTGTACGGAGATGAGGTCCCGGTATTCAAAAACCAGAGGGGTTCCGAGGTCGGTAAGCGCCCAGATGAAAATGATGGACGCGGCGGCAAAATAGCCCGGAAGGAGCAGGGGGAATGTGATTTTTCTTACGGTTTGCAGGAAACTTCCTCCAAGATTATAAGATGCTTCTTCCGATGATACGTCAAAGTTGTTTAATGCGGACGAAAGGTTTAAGAACATTATCGGATAAAGATGCAGGGTTTCAAGTATGAATATTCCCGCAAATCCAGAGCCGAGCCATGGTATGGGATATTTTATTATGCCTATATTCATAAGCAGTATGTTTAAACTGCCGAACCGCGACAGTATCTGCATCATGCCTATCGCACCTACGAACGGGCTGACTATCAGGGGCAGAAAAAAAAGAGGCCTTAAAATATTTTTCCCCGGGAAACGGTACCTTGCAAAAAGATAGGCCAGAGGCGCTCCTATTGCAGTGGTTGATATTACGACCATTATTCCGAGTATGAAACTGTTGATAACGGACCTTCTTACTGCGTAGTTTTGAAGCGCAATCTTAAAAATGGAAAGGGTAAGCCGGCCGTCAGCAACGAAACTCTGGGAAAGGACGTGGGCAAGGGGGTATAACAGAAAATATGCAAGGAAGGCGAAACAGAAAATATAAACAGCTTTTATTTTGGTCATTTAAATATTATAAAATCCTCGGGAGATACGGAAAAGGAAATCTTCCCCTCGGGTTTTATTTTTTTGAATTCACCTGAAAACATACGCAGGCGGAATATCCTGTTTTTTTCAGTTTTAATGTTAACTTTTACGGTTTCGCCCAGGTATTCAACGTCCGCGATTGTTCCCGTTATTATATTGATATCATGGCCGTAAAAAATATTTTCCGGCCTGAATCCTATTTCCACCCTGCCGCCGCTTTCATCTCCCGCTTTTCTGTCTATAGTGAAAAGCCCTTCGTCTGTCATTACACTCATATACTTGCCGCTTATGCTTTTAATTTCCCCTTCCATGATATTTATGTCTCCCAGAAAACTCGCGGTGAATTTGTCGGCGGGGGATGAGTACAGCTGGACGGGAGTTCCCGTCTGCACCAGTTTCCCTTCGTTCATAACCGCAATTTTCTGCCCCATTGCCATGGCCTCTTTCTGGTCGTGGGTTACGTAAATCATGGCTATTTTTATTTCTCTCTGGATTCTCCTGATTTCTTCGCGCATCTCTTCACGGAGCCTGGCGTCGAGGTTGCTGAGCGGTTCATCCAGAAGAAGCAATTTGGGTTCAGTGACGATTGCCCTTGCCAGGGCAACGCGCTGCTGCTGCCCTCCGGAAAGCTTGGGCGGGAAGTGGTCTGCGAAAGAAGCCAGTTTTGTAGTCTGAAGGACTTTTTCTGTTTTCCTGCGTATTACCTCGGGCGGAAATTTTTTTATTTCGAGGCCGTAAGATACATTCTGCCATACGTTCATATGCGGCCACAGGGCATAGTTTTGAAAGACCATGCCGATATTCCTGTTTGCCGGAGGCATATCCGTGATATCTCTGCCGGAAAGCATGATTTTTCCGGAATCCGGAGCGGTGAACCCTGTTATAATCCTCAACAGTGTTGTTTTCCCGCATCCGGAAGGTCCCAGAATGAAGAATATCTCGTCTTCGTCAACAGAAAAGGAAACATTCCTTAAAATCTCCGCAGTGCCGAACTTTTTAGAAATACCGCTTATTTTCAATATGTCCATTTTTTCCGTTTTCCGCTTTTGCTGTATTCATTCTCTCTTTTTCCTTCTCCCCCCGGGTGAGAAGGTTGGGATGAGGGAGATAGTGGAGAATTTATTTATAAAATTTTGCCTGGTTTTCTATCGCCCTGAATTTCTCCCTTGAAAAATTAATCCACTGGTTGATGTTCTGATTGCGGAATACCGTGTCATCCCAGTTTTCCCAGAGAAACCTTTGCAGTCCGGCATCCACCGGCATGTCAAAAAATTTTCTTATGAGAGACGAGCTTTTCTCGGACTTTAATATTATACCCCAGCTTTTTTTCAAATGGCGGTGCGGGTCTATAATCAGCGCTCCTACCAGGTCGTTGAGTACGTTCCACCTTTTGGATGCAAGGTCAAAGTCATACCGGACTGTTCCCTGCAAAGAGTAGGGATTGAAAATGCCCGCTTCCAATTCCTTGTCTTTATAAACGTCCGGTCTTATGCTGAATCTGTTGAGGGAATACTTTTCCGGGCCTCCCTGCCTTCCTTTTTTCTGCATCCATATCAGCTGTCCTTCGTAGGAGAGAAGGTAGTCTATAAACTTTTTTGCCGCTGTCAGATTCGGCGCTCCTTTCAGTATTCCTATTGCGTCGGGATTTATCACCGTAAGTTTCTCGGGCAGGACGAAGCCCATGTTTTCGGCGCCGTTGACCTCTATCTGCGCCAGTGCATAAGAATCGATGCAGAGGGAAACGGCTACTTCGCCGGAGGACGTATTCTTGGCTACGGCGGAAGCGCTCGCGGAAAAATTCCTTGTATTGCCGGCTATTGCGAAAATAACTTCCCATCCTTTTTTCCAGCCGTATGCCTGCAGTATAATCTCGTACATCATATGAAGGCTCCCGCTATGGCGCGGGTCGCCGTTGCCCACCCATCCGAAATACATCTTATCTCCGAGAGATTCCCAAGTTGCCGGCTCGGGCAGGGAAAGGAATTCAAGAACTTTTTTGTTGTAGAGAATTCCGAATCCGCTGAGTATTATTCCGTACCAGTAAAAATCCTTGTCATAGTTTGGAATGCCGGCGCAGAAAGCGGGAATCTGTTTCAGCAGTTCCCTGGATATTCTGTATTGCTCCAGCAGAGCTTTTTCTTTAAGAGAAATATACGGGCTTATACCCCCTCCGAAAAACATGTCTATGCCTATGCCTTCCGGCGTTTTGCTGTAAAGGGACTCAACAAACTTCACATTGTCCGACGTACCCCCCTGGTCTATCCATTCAACCTCAACCTCGCTTCCGTATCTTTCCCTGTGCCATTCGTTGAAGGATTCGGATATTTCAATCCTTACGCCTTCCCAATGGGGAGATATTATGACAAGGCGTTCTTTGGCGGACAGCGGAGTCATTGCAATCAGAAACGCCGAGAGATACAAGAGTTTTTTCATCTTCCGTCTGCCTTTTGTTACCTTAAATTATATGTATAAATCCATGCGGTTTGCAAATTTAATTGAAGGGATTGAGATAACTTCAATCCAATTATGAATGTTGTGTTTCCCGGTGGTTTGACAATTTACTTGACAAATTGTAAAACATTTTGTAATATTTGTTGTATGAATATAAAAGACCTTTTTCTTGCGTTTGAAAAAAGAAGAAAATTTAACCAGGTGACGAAGGAGAAGATAGCGTTAAAGTGCATGGACTTCATAAGCGCGGGCGATGAGATATTCCTGGGGGCGGGGACGACGGTTTCTTTCCTTGGGGAATATCTTGCACGGTCGGATAAGCATTTCATGCTCAAGATATGGACGAACAATATATTTGTTTTGAATCTGTGGCTTAAGAAATACGAAGGGTTTTTACTCGAAAACTTTGTCGGGATTGTTTCAGGCGAGATTTCAAGGAAGAATCTCAGCATTGTGGACATCCATTTAGATTTTTCGAGGATAGACAAGGTTATCATCGGCAGTCCGGGTATTTCCACAAAAGGGCTTAGTTCTGACGACATCCACACTGTCCAGCAGATTGAGCATGTCATTAAAAAAGCCGGCGAGGTTATTATTCTTGCGGACAGTTCAAAGATAGGGAGAGAGTGCACCTACCAGACAAGAAGCATGAGGATGATTAAGATTGACATTGGTAAGAAGAAGAAATACATCCTGATTACCAATGAAAGCGGGGAAGAACCTTACCAGAGGACTATAAAGAAGCTTAAAGAGAGCGGAATGCATATTTTGCAGGTTTAAAAATCAAGGAAGCGGGAATCTGTGATATATGGCAGGATTTAAGAGATGTTCCGTTCTTGGAAATCAGGAAATAACCTCGTGAGCGAATAATTTAAAGGATTATTTAATGTGCGGAATACTCGGGTTTTCGGGAAAAGGGCCTGTCAGAAAAATCATAAGCCGGGGACTTAAGGCGCTGGAATACAGGGGATATGACTCCTGCGGGTATGCATTTTTATCGGAAGGTGTTGTATGCGTCAATAAGAAAACGGGGAAAGGCGGAACGGATGAACTTGTTTCGGAAATCCCTGAATATTCCGACAGGAGGATTTGTGTGATTTCCCATACCAGGTGGGCAACTCACGGGAAGGTCTGTCTGGAAAACGCGCATCCGCACAGAGACTGTAAAAATGAAATTGCCCTGGTGCATAACGGGATTATAGAAAACTATGCCCGGTTGAAGAAAGAACTTGAACAAAAAGGCCATATATTCAGCTCCGATACAGATACCGAGGTTATCGCTCATCTATTTGAGGAAGAAGCGAAAAAAATGCCTTTTCGCAAAGCTGTCCTGAAATCTCTGAATAAACTGGACGGGACTTTTGCATTGCTTGTTTTGAGAAAAGGCTGTTCTGAAATAATCGGTGCAAGAAAAGGCTCTCCTCTGTTTGCAGGCGTTAAAGGAAAGGATTTTTTCATATCTTCGGATATAAATTCCATCGTGAATTATACGGATGAAATAATGTTTCTTGAAGACGGAGACATGTTTGCGATAGGCGATGAAATGGAAATTCTGGATTTTGTAAAAAAAGAAAGCGTTAAAAGAAGTTTTTCAAGGATAAAGAGCGGTGTTCAAAGCACTGCCATGGGAAATTTTGAAAGTTACATGCAGAAGGAGATTTTTGAACAGCCTGCCGCGCTTGTGTCTACATTCAATTCTCTGTGTAAAGAATTGGCCCGTTACATGGAAATCGTTGATACGGTGCCCGGCAGGATTACAATAGTCGGCTGCGGGAGCAGCTGGCATGCGGGGCTTATAGGCGAGTACATGATGGAGAAGCTCCTTAGAATTCCGGTAGAGGTTGAGTATGCTTCAGAATTCAGGTACCGCAATCCTGTTTTTTTGCCTGATGACCTTGTCGTTTCAATCTCCCAGTCGGGTGAAACTGCGGATACCCTCGGCGCCGTTAAAGAGGCTAAGAAGAAAGCGAAACTGCTTTCCATATGCAACGTGCATAACAGTTCAATTCCGGGAGAAAGCAATTACGCTCTGTACACCCAGGCCGGCCCGGAGATAGGAGTCGCTTCCACAAAGGCTTTTACCGCACAGATAGCCGCCCTTTATTTCCTGAATCTCCTGCTTGCCCTCAAAATGGGGCTGATTAAAGAGTATTCCCTTGAGAAAAAGATAGAAGAATTCAGCGCAACTGCAAAAAAAATCAGATGTATATTCTCAATGCTGCCGGATATGGAAAAAATAGCGGATAAGTTAAAAGATAAGTCCAACGCGCTGTTTTTAGGACGGGGCATCCATTTTCCCGTTGCTCTTGAAGGAGCGCTGAAGATGAAAGAAGTCAGCTATATACATGCCGAAGGATATCCTGCCGCAGAAATGAAGCATGGCCCCATTGCGCTTATAGACGAAAACATGCCTGTTGTTTTTATTTCTGTCAGAGACAGGTTTTCAATGAAAGTCATCAGCAATATGAGGGAGGTCAAGGCCAGAGGGGGCTGCATAATAACGGTTTCTGATTATATTGACGATGATATTCTCAATATTTCAGACGAAATAATAAACATCCCTGAAGCTGAAAATGAATATTTGAAACCGCTTCTCACTGTCATACCGCTTCAACTGCTTGCATATCTGACCGCTCTGAAAAGAGATTGCGATGTTGATAAACCGAGAAATCTGGCTAAATGCGTAACTGTGGAGTAAAAAAGGAGAGGATGCAATGGAAGACATGAAAAAAATAGTAAGTGAGGCAAAGATGGAAGATATTGAAGGAATTGTCAGCTTGCTTTACCAGTTGAGCCCGCGAAAGCCGGGGGAATCTCTTGACAGGGAAACAGGGCAGGCAATTCTGAAAAGCATAATTGACAATCCGGATTATTGCCTTTGTGTTGCTAAAATTAACGGCGAATTGGCCGGCACCGCTTTACTTCTTATTCAACTAAATCTGTCCCATGGAGGCAAACCCTACGGCCATGTGGAAAACGTCGTTACCGATGTCAGCCGGAGGGGAAAAGGCATAGGTCTTACAATGGTAAATTTTCTTATGTCCAAAGCCCGGGAAAGAGGATGTTACAAGGTTATTCTGGACTGCGAAGCAAAAAATATACCTTTTTACGAGCGGTGCGGGTTCAGTCTTACGGGCGAATCGGAGATGCGCTTTAAACCGGATTGATTTCATCCGGTTTTAGTAAATTAATAATATTTCCGGTAGCCGCAGGTCTTCAGCCTGCGGTCCTCATTCCATGCGCAACCTAAAGAGTTGCGGCTACCAGCTTTATTACTTCTTACGTCAGCCGTAGGTATTTAAGCGGAGAGCTTTCTGAGGAGTTTATCTTTTTCAAGAGGAGAAATCCTCATTCTCCTTACGATTTCCCTGAAAAAAACAATGCTGGCATCGTATGTTTTCCTGTCAACAGGGTAGGGCGTTCCGTCTTTCCCGCCGTGGGCGAAGGAATATCTCGCAGGGTCTTTGTAAGAAGGCTCCGCGCCGTAAATCACTTCAGATACAAGGCTGAGCGCCCGCATTGTTTTCGGCCCGACGCCTTTTATTGCAAGGAGGTTTTCATAGTTTGAGGGTTTTCTCTGGTAGACGGTCCAGAGGATTTTTTCAAGATATTTGTTGTAAGAAAAGTTTTCATCCATGACAGGATGTGTTTTGAACTCTGTATTCTTGAGTTCCAGAAAGATGGTTTCGTCTTCACCGTGTTTTAATGCAGCCATCCTTGATAATTCACCGGAATGTTTCCTGAGTATGCGCATGTCGCTCATAAGTCCCGTATATGACGTATTGACAAGCTCGGTTGACATCTGCCTTGTTCCCTCGCTTTCCTTCGCGGTAAGGTTCAGGCATCTGTTCCTCGCCTGACTGGCTATCCCCGAATGGGGCTCGCATACCATATCTTTAACATTATTTGAAAACCAGTGGTATCTTCTTGCCGTGCTGTTTGCGGTGTTCATTCCCTGCTGTACCACCGCCCAGAGCCCGTTCCTGGAAAAGAAAAAAGAGTGGTGGTATATGTTATAGCCATCCTGGATTAACGAGGTGTCAACCTTGGCGACCATCTTGGAGTTGTATACAAGGCTTTCTACGCTGCCTTCTCTGAAGGAAATCCTGTTTCCCCATTGCGTTATCTGTTCGGGCGTTTTGAGAGACGTTTTTCCCTTGCCTCCGCATATGAAAATTCCGAGCTGTTTCTCCATGCCTCTGATGGATTCCTTGAGTGAAGCGGTCAGTATGGTAGTTAACCCTGAGGCGTTCCAGTCAAAAGCGAGGACCGTGCCAAGGGACTGGAACCATACAGGGTCGGAAATCCTTTCTATGAATTCATCGGGCCCGTATTCCGCGACTATCGCCTCAACCATGCTTCTGCCCAGCTTCACCATCCTCTCAAAAAGCCATTTCGGGCACTGTCCCGTATCAAGGGTAAAGGTGGCAATCCCTCTGCGTATCATTTCCCGTCCTTTTTGCCGCCCATTACGATAAGGGCGTGAAAGTCCTGGTACAAGGCATAGTCTTTTTTGCCCAGCCCCTTCTCAAATAATTCCTGAAGGCGTCCGTATGAAAAATTATCCGACAATTCAAGTTTTTTTACAAGCCTTCTGGTGTATTCGTCTATGACAAAAAAGGGTTTTTCAAATGCATACAGAAGGATATCATCGGCGGTTTCCTCTCCTATGCCGTTCAGGGAAAGCAGTTTTTCTCTTAATAAAGGAGCCGGGATTTTTATTGCTTTGTCAATTCCGCCGCATTCTTTAGCAATAAATCCGGAGAGTATTTTCAGGCGTTGGGATTTGATTTTATAAAATCCGGAAGGCCTTATATGGCGTTGAAGTTTTTCTTCTTCCGCAGAAAAAATTTGTTTTAAGCCGAGCACGCCGGCGTCTTTAAGGTTGGAAACTGCCAGACAAACGTTATTCCAGTTCGCTCTCTGCGTGAGGATTGACTCTATGATTACGGTTTCCTTTTCTGACTTTGTTTTGGGCCTTTTACACCAGAGCGACCACTGCCCTTGGGGTTTTCCGTGTTTTTTCAGGAGGGTTTCATAGAGGGCATACATGTTCATTACGCTGCTTATTTCTTTATTTCGGCGGCTATGATTATCGCTTCCGCCACCTCTTTCATGTTTTTTCTGTTGTCCATGCTGAATTTTCTGAGCCTGTTGTACGCTTCTTCCTCTGTTATCTTCTCTTCCCGCATCAGAATGCCCTTTGCCTTTTCAACTTTTTTGCGTATGTCTATTTCTTCTTCCAGAACCTTTGTCTTTACCATCAGCTCCGTGTTTTCAATTATTATTGCCGACTGGTTTGCTATGGAGCTCAGGATCTCTATTTCCCGTTCGCCGAATTTATGGGGTTTCGCGGTGTATATGTTTAGAACTCCGGTTATCTTGCCTTTGACCTTCATTGGAACCGCAAGCATTGACACCATATTTTCCCTTACGGCTATTTCACGGTGCTTGAAGTCAGGCTCTTTTCTTACGTCCCGAACAAGTACGGGCTGTCCCGTTTTTACTACCTTGCCGGCTATCCCTTCGTCTATCTTAAGCGGGGGTTTTTTAAGGTATTCGTCGCTTATCGCCTGGCTGGCGCGTATCTTAATGAGTTTTTCCTTTTCGTCTATAAGCATTATGGAGCATATCTTTGAACCTGTCATCTGGGCGGTTACGTTGACGATGAGTTTAAGGATGTCCTCCAGGTACATATCGGATGTTATCGCCCTGCTTATTTCATACAGGGCTTTTATCTGCTCATTATATTCTTTTTTTTCGTGAGAGGCCATTTTTGCTTTTCCCGTAAGGTGTGCCGTTTAGCGTATGGTACACCCGATGAGCCCAAAAGTCAATTTCTTCTTATTTCAGCAGGCATCCTTGCGTAAGACGCTCTTTTAACATTTTTTCTTCAATCTTTGTTAAAATGAATTGCTTTTTGTTTATCCATTCAGGGGCAAGAAGTATTTCTTCGGGGCAGTCTGCAGTCAGTCTCTGTATTACCATTTCGGGATTCAGCCGGCAAAGGAATTCGGAAACTATTTCCATGTAACTTTCAAGTTTAAGCGGAATATATTTCCCTTCGTTTAACATCTTCCCGAGAGCCGTTCCCTTTACGGCGTGGAGGGGATGTATTTTTATGCCGTCAAGTCCGAGCCGGCTGCATTCTTTTGCAGTTTCAAACATGTTTTCTTTCGTTTCTCCCGGCAGTCCGAGGATAACATGGGCGCAGATTTTTATTCCCCTGTTTTTTGTGATTTCGACGGCTTTCAGGAAGTCTTCATAGGTGTGATTCCTGTTGATAAATTTCAGCGTTTTATTATGAATTGACTGTAAACCGTATTCAAGCCACACCTCATACTCTTTTGCGTAGGCCTGAATGACGGCAAGTTTTTCCGCGTCAATGCAGTCGGGCCTTGTGCCTATTGAGATGCCTGCTATATCCTTGAATTTTCTAACCGCATCATAACGCTCCTTAAGAATTTCCGCCGGGGCGTACGTGTTTGAATACGGCTGAAAGTAAACAATGAATTTTTTTGCCTTATAGCGGCGTCTTCCGCGCTCCATCCCGTTTTCAATCTGACGTTCAATCGGGATGTTTTTTCCCCTGACAGAGGGGCTGAAGGCGCAATTATCGCAGAATATACAGCCGTCTTTACTGAAGGTACCGTCTGTGTTTGGGCAGTTGAATCCTGCATCAACCGTGATTTTATGCACGCGGCATCCGAAGCGCTCTTTAAGATATTCCGAGAATTTATAGTAAGGTCTCATCTGGCAGAGAGCACTGCTTCAGCTTTTTTAAGTCCCGCTGATTCCGCCGTTACCAAGATACGGCCTTTTTTGCCTTTCAGCGAGCGCAGGTATAATACGCAACTGCCGTTGAATGCCTTACGGTAATCCGCATGGAACGGCTCGGTTGACGCAGGATTGCCGTTGTCCAAGCCGGCTATCTCGGCAGGCCCGTTGATTTTAAAACGGACAAGATTGTCTGCTCCGGGGCACAGAGTCCCTTTACTGTCTATAATATCGACATTGAAAAATGCCATGCCGTCGCCGTCCGCCCGTATTTCTTTTCTGTCTGCGGTAAGCTGTATCCCTGCCGGCTTTCCTGAAGTGCGGACGGCGGTTTCCTTCACGGGATGACCGTCATTGTCGTAAGCGATTGCCTTAAGTTCTCCCGGTCTGTATATGACTCCGCTCCACACAAGCCGGTATCTGTTCACCATGTTTTTGTGATGTTTTGACCGGACGCCCTGCGATACTCCATTGACAAAGAGTTCAACGGTATCCCATCTACTGTAGCAGTGCACAGGGGTGAGCTCTCCTTCTCTCCCCGGCCATGTCCAGTGCGGCAGGATGTGCAGGGTTTCTTTCTCCGTCCACCTGCTCCGGTAGAGGTAAAACCTGTCTTTCGGTATTCCGGCAAGGTCAATTATGCCGAAATAGGAACTGCGGCTGGGCCATTCTTCATAGTAGGGCGTGGGTTCTCCGAGATAGTCAAATCCTGTCCATGTAAATTCACCCATAATAAACGGGTTTTCATCAATGCTTCGGAAGTCGGTGTCGGGCAGGTTTGCCCACGAAGCACATGCCAAATCGTAACTGCTGACCTGCAGTGTTTTCCTTTTGGGATTGCGCTCTTCTTCTGCGGGGAAATAATATACTCCGCGGGTGCTGATGCATGAGCCTGTTTCACTGCCGTACATCGGTTTGCCGGGGAGTTTTGCTTTATACGCGGCGTAGGAATTGGGCGTATAATTCCAGCCGGGTATGTCCACTATTTCCGCCAGTCCGTTTTTAATTGCATTGTCCGGTGAATTGAATGCGGCCGTGGTCGGCCGGGACGGGTCCTCTTTTTTGCAGATGTTATGCAGGAATGCGGCGGTTTTGGCCCCGCTGGAGACATCCTGTTCGGGCACTTCATTGCCGATGCTCCACATTATTACGCTCGGGTGGTTCCTGTCCCTTCTTATCATTGCCAGCAAGTCTTTCTTCGCCCACCCGTCAAAAAGGATGTTGTAGCCGTTTTTGCATTTTGGCATGCGCCATTCGTCAAAGGCCTCGTCAATTACAAGAAACCCCATATTGTCGGCGAGGTCAAGGAGTTCCGGAGCGGGCGGGTTATGGCTGGTGCGTATTGCATTACAGCCCATATCCTTGAGCATGGACAACTGGCGTTTCAGCGCTTCCGCGTTTACGGCCGTTCCCAGAGGTCCGAGGTCATGGTGCATGCACACGCCTTTAAAGCGCATCTTTTCTCCGTTCAGTAATAATCCCTGCCCGGCGTCAAACTTCAGATAGCGTATGCCGAAGAGCGTTTCATGATAATCTGTTTTCTTGCCACCTGTTTTTAATGTTGTCAGGACTGTATGGAGCTTCGGCGAATCAACGGACCATAAAACAGGAGAATTAATGCGGATTTTCTGAAGGATAACTCCGCTTTTCAGTATAGTCCTTGTTTCGCTTGAAGATGCGTGTTTTTTCCCGACAGGTCCGATAACCGTTGTTTCAACCGTCACTTTTTGCCTTTTGCCCGTATGATTTTCAACCGTTGTTTTTATGTCAACCTGCGCTGTTTTCTCATTCAAAGGCTTTGTTGTAACGCATGTTCCCCAGAGGGAGACGTGGACGGGATTCATTATGACGAGGCGGACTTTTCTATATATGCCTGCTCCGGGATACCACCTTGAGGCAAGGGGCTTGTTATCAACCGATACCGCGAGTATGTTATCACCCTGTTTTATGAAATCCGTCAGGTCGAAAGCAAAAGATGCATAGCCGTAAGGCCATGTATCGACATATTTCCCGTTGCAGTATACCCTGCTGTGGCTCATGATTCCGTCAAATTCTATACGCACCCGTTTAGAGCAAATATCTTTCGGAAGACTGAATTTCAGCCGATACCATGCTTTGCCTGCATGCGGAAGTCCTCCGGTGCGCCCTGTGTGATAAAGGGATTTCCTCTGTCCGTCCTGGATGATAGCGGTAACATGTATGTCGTTTTCACGGCTGAAAGGGCCTTCTATTGCCCAATCGTGGGGTACGCGCACCGTCTCCCACCCTGAATCGTCAAAATCCGGCAGCGCCATTTCAGGAGCATCCGCAAGCCTGAATTTCCATCCGTATTTCAACGTCAGGGTTTCCCTGGTATTTTTACCGGTTTTGCTTTTCATAAAAAACCTTCTCCTTCTCTTACAGAATACGAAGCAATTATATAATAAATAAAAGAGAGCGTAAAATTGTATCTTCTTTACGTTAGTGATATTATTTTTAGAAAGAACAACGAATCGAAATCCCTCTCCGAGAGGGAGACAGATTGAGATTGCCGCGCCCCAAAGAAACGGGGCTCGCAATGACAAAGTGTGGATGGAATACATGAAAATTATAATAGCGCCTGCGTCCTTCAAGGGAAGTCTTTCCAATATTGAAGCGGCGCTGATTATTGAAAAAGCGTGCCTTGATGTTTTTCCGTCCGCGGAAACCGTTCTTTTCCCGCTCGCGGACGGAGGCGAAGGCACGATAGACGTCGTCAAAAAAATTGCGGGAGGCCGTTTAATGCAGGCAGAGGTTCACGGCCCCCTTTTCGGGAAGATAAAAGCAAAGTGGCTGAAACAAGAAGGTACTGCGTATATCGAGATGGCCCAGGCGGCGGGGCTGACTCTTCTTAGTGAAAAAGAAAAAAATCCGCTGGAGACCACCACCTTCGGCGCGGGAGAATTGATCAGGCGTGCAGTCTCTTTCGGATGCAGGGATATTTTCATCGGGGTTGGGGGAAGCGCCACAAACGACGGAGGCATCGGAGCTCTTACTGCACTCGGAGCAATCTTTTCCCGAAAAAACGGGAGCAGGATTTATCCCGGATGCGGGAAAGACCTTGCAGATATTGAAAGAATTGATGTTTCGGGCTTGATGCCTGAACTTGCGGAGAGCAGGTTCACAATTCTTTCCGATGTTAAAAATCCTCTTTACGGGAAAAGGGGAGCGGCTTATTTATACGGGCCCCAGAAAGGAGCGGACAAAAAAGTCGTAGAACTGCTGGATAAGGGTTTGAGAAATTACAGCCGCCTAATCAGGAAAACTGCCGGAATTGATGCGGCGCATATTCCGGGAACCGGTGCGGCGGGAGGATTTGCAGGCGGTTTTGCCGCTTTTCTGCAGGCGGAAATTGTTTCGGGGATAGAGACACTGCTTGAGATGGGACGGGTCGCGGATAAAATACAGAACGCGGATTTACTGTTTACCGGAGAAGGCAGGGTGGATATTCAGACGCTGTATGGAAAGGCGCCGGGTGTTGTAACGCGAATTTCGGAAAAACACGGAGTGCCTGTCATTCTGTTCGCAGGGAGAGCGGAGAAAGAGATATGCAAAAAAAGGATTTTTAAAAATGCGTTAATCGCTGAGATTTCTCCGGAGAATATCTCTGTTGAAAGAGCGATGAAAAATGCTGGAAAATATCTTTACGGCGCAGCGGTCAAAATGCTCAAAAGCAGGCTTGTGAAAAGCACTTGTTTTTAAAAAGGAAAATTTATTTGATTTTTTTTTATGATATATGATATAGTAAATTCAGCAGTCAAAAAAAGGAGGTAGAAATGGGAAGGATTTTGATTAAGGGCGCAGTAAAGAGAGAGAAGGGATGCATGTATTATGTGGACGGCGCGGGAAATGTCTGTGAGGCAAAGATGGCTCGCGGCGGAAAGAAAAAGAAAAAAGCAAAGAAGTAACAAAAATAGTTTTTTTGTAAATGTTTCATTAGGTGTTTGCGGCAGGACTGCAGTTATAACCGCACCCTTTAAATTTATTTAGGGGGTGCGGTTTTTTATCTGCCTATTGAAACCGGAATGCCGGAAATCCTCTTCAACTCCTCCTCCAGTTTTTCCGGATTTATTTTATCGAGGAGATTCAGCTCTTTCAGTTTTTCACGGGCGAGTGCTTCCACGCCGGAAATGAGGGAATAAATATCGGGGTGGACTTCAATCAAAATTTCTTTTTCAGCGGCGTAAATTTTAACCGGTTCGTAAATAAATGCTCCGGTATCTCCGACAGCAACTTCCTCAAAAACCTTATGTATGTCTTCAGGATACAGACGCACGCATCCGTGGCTTAGGGCTTTTCCTATTGACATCGGCTGGTTGGTACCGTGAATTCCTGTGTGCCTGACAGATGTTCCAATCCACCTGTCGCCAAGAGGGTTATCGGGACCGGCGGGGATGATTTCCCTTTTTACCTTTTCTCTCTCGGCAATCTCCAGAGGCATGTACCATGCAGGGTCCCTGACTTTATCAACAATCATAAATTCGCCGAGCGGCGTCTGCCATGTCACCAGGCCTATGCAGATAGGATATACTCCGGCAAGCATTCGGTTATTGAAAACATACATGCGGAATTCAGGAACGTTTATTAATATGCCGCGTTCCGTGGTTTTTGGGACGATTACATTGAGAGGAATGACAAGTTTCTGTTCCGGAAATATAAGATTGGGATTGTCTATGCCGTTGGCGCGGGCAATTGCAGGGTAAGAGACTCCGTATATCCTGGCTATATTGAAAAGGGATTCGTCAGGTTTTACGGTGTGTATAATATTTTCACCCGTTATAAACAATTGCTGGGGAATTGAGTTGTTGTTTGAAGAAGAGAGCGTATCTGTCCCTGTTTCAGCATAAACGGTATAAAGTACTCCGGCAAGCATTAACAGTCCTGCAACCAACAAACGTATCAAGTTCTTTCTTCTCTGGTTCATGGCTGGTATTATATTGCTTCATCCTTTCTAAAGTCAAACTTTTTCTTTATGTCAGCGACATCAAGAGATGAAATTTGTTGTACGTTTTTTTCTGGTATAATATATTTCTATTCTCATGATTCCATTGGGGGTAAAAATGAGCAGAGAGCTGTTTCTTAAAAGCGTCGTTAGGGAAAATGATTCCGGCATGACTGTTTTCGGCACCGGAACCAGCATTGTATGCAGAGATGTTATGGAAAGCGTAAAAACTTATTTGCCGCAAGGACATATAGAACCTGAGGCGATGTTCAACCTTGCTCTTGCCGGCCATACTCTTCTGGGATTCGACGTAGTCATGCCTCTTTTCAGCACATGCCATGAGGCAGCGTCCATGGGATGCAGCGTCAAGTGGGGCGGACCTGAAATGATGCCTGAGAGCGGCGGACCGATATTCAAAACATCCGATGATATAAATATTCCGGCAGACCTGCTTGCCCGGCCGGGTTGTGCCGTGCCTCTAAAAGCCATCGCTATGCTGCGAAAAGAGTTAGGAGATGAAGCGGCTGTTTGCGGCAAGGTTTTTGGAAGCTGGACTCAGGCGTACCACTACTTCGGGATAGAAAATTTTCTTATCAAAACAATTACCGAGCCGGATGAGGTCAAACGGATTTTGGAAAAATTGATGCCCGTGACCATTCAATTTGCACAAGCTCAGATAGAGGCCGGTGCAGACTGTATTCTTCTCGGAGACCACGCCACACGTGATCTCTGCAGTCCTTCTTCCTATAAAGAATTTTTGATGGACATGCATGCTCAACTGGCTGATGCTGTAAAAGCGCCTTTGATATTGCATATATGCGGCAATACTTCAGACCGCATCAGTTATATTTCCCGTACAGGCCTGCCGTGTTTTCACTGGGATACCAAGACAGGTTCACCGCAGGAAGTAAGGAATTTAGCCGGTGAAAAACTTTCGTTGATGGGAGGAATAAGCAATCTTAGATTGCTTAACGGCACACCGGACGAGATAGCAGAGATGGCTTTTTCCGCGGCATGTGCCGATATAGATATAATAGGTCCCGAGTGCGCTATTCCCTTGACAACGCCTCTTGCCAATCTTAAGGCAATAACTTCTATCGGCAGGAAAAAAAGAATAAGAAGGAAAATTTAGAGGCTTCGTGCAAATTCTCTGATAGTCTCCAGCCTGTCGATTTCGGCGTCGGGCAGAACATTGTCTGAAACTTCCAGAATTAAAGGCTCGCCCCTTCTGTAGCTTTTTTTGAATTCTGCAAGGAAGTTTTTGAATTGAGTATCGGAAAAAGATGATTTGAAAAGAATCGTTGAAGGTATTCCCCCGCAAATTACCTGTTCCGGACGCAAACTGTCTCTTATTTCCCTGTAGGTATTTTTTACCATGGGGGCTGTACTTACAGCCTGCAGAATGTCTATGCCGCTCTGTCTGTATAACTCCAGCAATTGATTGTTTTCGCCGTCGCAGTGAGAGATGACCAATCCGCCTTTTTCATGTATAATTTCGCATACATTATTCAAAAAAGGAAGGATATGTTCTCTGAAAAAAGGAGGAAAAGTGAGCATGCTGTCATAGTTTCCTCCCCAGACTACTATGGGTTTCTTTGCACATTCTGTTACAGTTTTCAAAATACTCAATAAAAAACTTTCAAGCACTTTGCATAATGCGAGAAGTTTTTTTAGATTAAGCTTGTATTCTATATAAAAGAAAGAAGGATCCATTAAATCACGAAGAACGGCATGCATGGGACTTGCCGCCAGATAGCCGTAAACAGGGGGGAATCCTTCGTCTCCGACGGCCTCCAGTGACATGCGGTAATTTTCCGGTTTAGGGATAACCTTGACGGAAGCAAAGATATCCATAACCTTGCTATAATCATCCTCGGACTTTATAAGATGCTCTTTTATAGGCGGTAAAGTTGAACCCTGCTTTTTTAACGTCTCGTCCATCAGGAAGCTGCCGGATAAATTACTTTCGGGGAGTTCGTATTTAACCCGTATCAAACCGTTATCGTTATTTACAATCGTCTTAAAAGAGGGGTCCAAAGCAACGTCATATGGAATATCTCTGGATGAAAAAATGCCCAATAGCCTGTTTTGAAGAGAAATAATGTTGTAGTTATCGCTAAAATCAGGAAGAATTTTATTATAAGTGAGGTCAAGATTTTTAACAATCTGTTTTAAGCTCAGGCCTTTAAATTTTTCCGGCAGGATCCCTTTATAAGAATTGCTGTAGTACCATATATCCATTCTTGGAGCAAAGGGAACGCCTTCCTGCATATTACCCCTCAATGCTTCCAAAAAAATCTCTTTTTTATTTTTCATTTACTTCCCTTTTTGCAAAGACTCCCCTTATTGTACTATACTCTCGGTTTCTATCAAATCAGGGTGGTTTCGACCATTGCTTTTATTCCTATGATATTTCTCGGATTTGGGACATCTTTCCTTCTGTTGTAAAATATACCGATGCTTGCCAAAATCAACTCGCTGACAATCTGGGGGATTGAAGGGTATTCCGTGGAAGTTGAGGTGGATATAAGTTACGGCGTGCCCGCAGTTTCCGTGGTGGGCCTGCCGGACCAGGCGGTAAAAGAGAGCAGGGACAGGATAAAGCCGGCTATAAAAAACTCGGGTTTTGATTTTCCCGCAAACGGCAAAATAGTAATCAATCTCGCGCCGGCAGACATAAAAAAGGAAGGTTCTTACTTTGACCTGCCCATTGCGGCGGGCATACTCGCCGCGCAGAGTCTCCTTCCTTTTGACCGCCTCGCGGAGTTTTCTTTTGTCGGGGAGCTTGCTTTGGACGGTACTTTAAGGCCCGTAAAAGGCATCCTTCCCATCGCCATAAAGCTTTCGGAACTTAAAGAAGGGCGCAAAAAACTTATCATACCTGCGGAAAATGCTCTTGAAGCGTCAATTATCAAGGGCATAGAGGTTTATCCTGTAAAAAATTTAAGGGATTGTATGGCATTTCTTACCGGCAAAAAAAAGATTGAGCCGGCTGTATGCAACGTTAAATCTCTTTTTGAATCTAAAAGGAAATACAGCCTGGATTTCAAGGATGTAAAAGGGCAGGCGTATGCGAAAAGGGCGATAGAGGTTGCGGTCGCGGGCGCGCATAACATCATTATGGCCGGCTCTCCCGGGGCAGGGAAGACAATGCTCGCTTCAAGGATGCCGTCCATACTGCCGGCGCTTACGCTTCCCGAGGCGCTTGAGATAACAAGGGTGCACTCCGTCGCCGGAATATTGCAGGAAGGGCTTATCACCGAGAGGCCGTTCAGGGCTCCTCACCATACCATATCGGACGTTGCCCTCATAGGGGGAGGCAATATACCCAAACCGGGAGAGGTAAGCCTTGCTCATAACGGAGTTTTGTTTCTTGACGAACTGCCCGAGTTCCACAGGGATGTCCTGGAAGTTTTGCGACAGCCCCTTGAGGACGGGAAGGTAAATATATCAAGGGCGAGAGGCAGGATTGCTTTTCCCGCAAGGTTTCTTATGGCGGCATCCATGAACCCGTGTTATTGCGGGTGGTACGGAGATGCCGCAAGGCAGTGCAACTGCACCCTTGCCCAGATACTTAAATACAGAAAAAAGATTTCCGGACCGTTGCTGGACAGGATAGACATACACATAGAAGTTTCAAGCCTGCCTTCCGGAGCCCTGCTTAAAGAGCGGGAGGAAGAACCGTCCGAAACAATAAGGCGGCGCGTGGAGAAAGCGAGGGCTGTTCAGCAAAAACGGTTTGAAGGCACGGGTATATTCTTCAACGGGCATATGTCCGCCTCCCAGATAAAAAAATACTGCGTTCTTGATGAAGAATGCGTGAGGTTAATAAAGACCGCGCTTGATAAGATGCGGTTGTCGGCGCGCGCCTATGATAAGATACGCAAGGTGGCCCGGACCATTGCCGACCTTGACGCCTGTGAAGCCATACGTCCCCAGCACCTCGCCGAAGCAATCCAGTACCGCAGTCTCGACCGGGATATCTGCTGAAGCCGCAATTTAAAGTATTGACTTCTGAAAAATCATTGAGTATCATATGAATGAAAGAATAACTATTGGAGAAAGGTATGAAAAAGCTTGAAGCAATTCAGAAACTGCTGACTGAACATAAAGAGGAACTGCTGGAAAAATATTCTTTGAGAGAAATAGGAATATTCGGATCATATGTAAGGGGTGAACAGAAAGAAGTGAGCGATTTGGACCTTCTTGTGGAATTTGATGAAGATGCGAGAATAAGCCTGATGGATTTTGTCGGGATAGAAAATGATTTAAGCGATTTGTTGGGAGTTAAGGTAGACTTGGTGGAAAAATCAGCGTTGAAACCGAGAATAGGCAAGCGTATATTGGAAGAGGTAGTCCTCTTATGAAAAGAGAGATAGGAGATTATATACAGGATATAGTTGATGCTATGAATGCGGCTGAAGAATTTGTAAAAGAAATTGACTATGCCGAACTTGTATCAGATACGAAAACAATTTATGCCGTTGTCAGGTCTATAGAGATTATAGGAGAGGCGGCTAAAAACATACCTGAGGAAATAAGAAAAAAATATCCGGATATACCGTGGAGAAAGATGGCAGGAATGCGTGATAAAGTTATCCACGAGTATTTTGGGGTAAAATTGGAAAGGGTATGGGAAACAATTCAGAAGGATTTCCCCGCAATAAAACCTCTGTTTGAAAAGATGCTGCATGATTATGATTGAATCACCCCATACGTCCCCAGCACCTCGCCGAAGCAATCCAGTACCGCAGTCTCGACCGGGATATCTGCTGACATTAAGATGAAGCTTCTTGACATACACCTGTTTAAGAGGTATATTCTAAATGAATACAAAAGAATACACCGGAGGCATAATATGTCGAAAACCATAACTATACGTCTGGACGAAAAAGCCTATCAGAAAATTGCCGATTATTCAAGAGCGGAAAACCGTCCAATTTCAAATTTTATTGAAACGGCCACACTGCGTTTTATGAAAGAACTGGAATTCACTGATGATACTGAGGTTGCAGAGATACTGTCAAATGAATCTTTTGTCAGACGGTTGAAAGAAGGTTCCCGGGATGCAAAAAAGAAAAGAGGTAAATTTGTCTATTGAATACCGGATTTTTGAAACGGACAGATTTATAAAGGATTTTAAAGAGATTACGCTTTCATTCCGGGAAACCATTGAAGAGAAGTTGCAGGACCACGTGTATCCGCAGTTGAAACAACAGCCCTATTTCGGCCCTAATATAAAAAAACTCAAAGGGTGGAAGCCTGATACGTGGCGATATAAAATCGGCTCCTGGCGTTTCTTTTATGAAATAGACACGGAAGAAAAGATAGTTTTTATGTTAGCGGCGGAGCACCGCAGCAGCGCCTATAGAAAAAAATAAGCCTCAAAGAATTTGTTTGTCTTTTGAGGTGAAATCAAGTCCTGCCTTCTGTGTCATTTCGGCAAGACCCTGCCGGGGACTGGTTGTTTCTTATGGGTTTTTCTGAAATGTACGATAAGAATTGCCACGGCGGCAGGGGTAATGCCGGATATCCTGGATGCCTGCCCCATTGTAAGAGGGTTGAATTTAGATAATTTTTCCCTTATTTCCAGCGACAGTCCAGCTATTTTGTTGTAATCAATATCTGCGGGTATTTTTATCTTTTCAAGGTTCTTGAATTCCTTTATCTCCGCGAGCATCTTTTCTATGTAGGGCGCATACTTCGCCTCTATCTCGGCTTCTTTTAAGACTTCCTCCGGATAACCTGCCGGAGAAACAAGCTCTTTTATTTTGACATCCGGCTTGGAAAGATGTTCAAAGAAGGAGATTTTCCCGTTTTCAACGGCTATCTTTTCACTTTTCAGCATGTGAATCAATTCATGGATTTTTTCTTTTTTTATTCTTGTCTTTTCCCATGCGTCTCTTCTCAAAAGCCCGATTTTATAGCTTGTTTCCCTCAATCTTATATCGGCGTTGTCCTCCCTTAACAGCAGACGGTATTCAACCCTTGAGGTGAACATCCTGTACGGCTCCATTGTTCCTTTAGTGGTCAGGTCGTCTATAAGCACTCCCGTGTATCCGGTTGCCCTGTCAATAATAAGAGGTTTTTTCCCCTTTACCCGAAGGGATGCGTTTATCCCCGCCATAAGTCCCTGCGCGGCGGCCTCCTCGTATCCCGTGGTGCCGTTTATCTGTCCGGCAAGAAACAAGTTTTTAATCTTCTTTGTCTCAAGGGAAGGATAGAGCTGCGTGGGTTCCACGACATCGTGTTCTATGCCGTAGCCGTAGCGCTCTATCTTAACGTCTTCCAACCCTTCTATCGTATGTATGAATTCGTCCTGTACGTCAACCGGCAGGCTGGTGGAGATTCCGTTCGGATAATAAACGGAGGTTTCAAGGCCTTCGGGTTCAAGGAATACGTGGTGTCTTGTATGATGGGGAAATTTTACTATCTTGTCTTCGAGGGAGGGGCAGTATCTTACGCCGGTTCCCGTGATTATCCCGGTAAAAAGAGGAGAACGGCCAAGGTTATTTCTTATAATGGCGTGCGTTTTTTCATTTGTGTAGGTGACGTAACAGGGCACCTGTTCAGTCTCAATTTTTTCCGTGGAGAAGGAGAAGGGGACGGGCGGTCTGTCTCCGTGCTGGATTCTCATCCTGCCGAAGTCAATTGTTCTTCCGTCAAGCCGTGCGCATGTTCCCGTTTTAAACCTCAGCATCTCAAAACCGTTTTTTTTCAGGGAGTCCGAAAGCATTCTGCTTGATTTCTTCTCCTCAATCCTGCCGCCTGAAATCTTTTCACTGCCGATATATATCGTACCGTTTAGAAATGTCCCCGGTGTCAGTATAACGGTTTTCCCGAGGATATTCCCTTCGCCGCCGAGTTCAATCCCTCTGACCTCGCCGCCCTCTACGATAATACCTGTAACTTCTCCCTCAAGGATTTCCATGCCAGGCTGGCGTTTAAGGACATTCTGCATGTAATCGGCATATTTATCCCTGTCCACCTGCGCTCTTGACGAGCGGACAGCCGGCCCTTTGGAGGCGTTAAGTATCCTGAACTGGATGCCTGCCGCATCGGCGGCTTTTCCCATCTCGCCGCCTAAAGCGTCCACTTCCTTTACCATGTGTCCTTTACCGACGCCTCCTACGGCGGGATTGCATGACAAACAGCCGATTCTGTTTTTTGTAAAGGTGACCAGGAGTACGGAAAGTCCCATCCTTGCTCCTGCGAGAGCTGCCTCCGCGCCTGCATGCCCTGCACCTACCGCGATAATGTCGTATGTTTTTCCCATTTTAAAATCGCCGCCCCTCATCCTTTGCCTTCTCCCACAAGGTGAGAAGGGATAAGGACAGAGGTAATTATATAACAATTAACGCAGTATGGACAAAAAATGCGGCATGCCGGTTTTGTGGTATAATTATCATGTTATGGAAAACCTCACGCCCATGCTGAAACAGTACAATGAAATAAAAAAAGAACACCCCGGATATATCCTTTTTTTCCGTTTAGGCGATTTCTACGAGATGTTTTATGACGACGCGAAAACCGCCTCTGCTATCCTTGACCTTGTCCTCACCGCAAGGAGCGCCGGCAGTGCGGGCAAGGCTCCGATGTGCGGCATACCCTACCATTCGGCCGATTCATATATTTCAAGGCTGATAAAGGCCGGATGCAAGGTTGCCGTCTGCGAGCAGGTTGAAGACCCGGCAAAGGCAAAAGGGATAGTGAAAAGAGAGGTGGTCCGGCTTATTACCTCGGGGACTTTCATAGACGAGAACAATCCGGATTCGAGGTATATTCTCTCGCTGTATCCGGACAAAAAAGGGGCGGGCATTGCTTTCATTGACAATTCAGGAGGAGGAACGATATATGCCAACGAGTTTCCGGACATAAACAGGGTTGTTGAGATAGTTTCAAAAATTCCTGTCTGCGAGTGTATATTTCCGTCCGATAAAAAAGAGGCGGTTGCGGAATTGTTCGGCAGGCCTTTCCTTGGGAACCGGAAAATAACGCTGAGCGGGTGCGATGAATGGATGTTCAACAATGAAATTGCAAAGAAGAGTCTGTGTGACCACTTTAAAACAAGCACTCTTGCGGGGTTTGGCGTTGAGGAAAGTGAATATGCAATAAGGAGTGCAGGAGGGCTTATTGAGTATCTCAGGCAGTCAAGCAAGAAACCGCTCAGCCATGTTACCAAACTTTCCATTTATACCGACACGGACTATCTTTACATATCGCCTTCCGCCGTTTACGGGCTTGAGATAGACCGTCTTGCCGGAATGCTTGATTCTACCGTAACGCCTATGGGTAAAAGGATGCTGAAACACTGGATTTACCATCCCCTGCTTAATACGGCGGAAATAAAGAAAAGGCAGGAGGCGGTAAAGATACTGATAGAGAAGGGCGAACTCCGCGCAGGTATAATCGATGTCTTTAAAGGCATTACAGATGTGGAAAAGGCGCTTTCCAAAATAAGCTGCGGCTACGGCAGCGGGGTGAAGGAAATTCTTGCAATAAACAACCTGCTTGTGAAAATACCGGAGTTAATGGGTGTTTTAAAAGGGCAGGGCGGAGGTAATCTTTTTTTCACGGCGGACGACATTCCTGAACTCAGGGAATTTTTATCCAACACGGTTGAATCCGATATCCCTGCCGTCGGTTATGAAGGGAAATTTGTGAAAAAAGGCTACAGGAAAGAACTTGATGAGTTGAGGGATATAAGGGACAACGTAAAGGAATGGCTGAGAAACCTGCAGAAGGAGGAGATTAAAAGGACGGGGATAAACTCCCTGAAGATAGGGTATAACAGCGTTTTCGGGTATTACATTGAGATAACAAAGGCAAACCTTTCGCTCGTGCCGGAGGATTATATAAGGAAACAGACGCTTGTCAATGCCGAGAGGTTCGTTACGCCACAGTTGAAGGAATTCGAAGAAAAAATACTTACCGCCGAAAGCAAAATCCTAACGATAGAAAAAGAGGTAATTGAGATTGTGAAGGCGGAGATTCTTGAGAATGCGCCGGTTCTGTACTCAATCGCCTCGTCAATAGCTGTCCTTGACGTTCTGTGTTCTTTTGCAAACGCCGCCCGGGAAAACGATTATGTCAGGCCGGAGGTTGACGAAAGTTTTGACATTACAATAAAGGAAGGCCGGCATCCCGTGGTTGAGAAGATGACAGAAGATTTTTTTGTCCCCAATGATTCACTTCTGGATAACGAAGAAAATCACTTTTTAATCATAACCGGTCCCAACATGGCAGGCAAATCTACATACATAAGGCAGGTCGCGCTGATTGCGATAATGGCCCAGGCCGGAAGCTTTGTCCCTGCGAAGGCGGCCAGGATCGGGCTTGTGGATAAAATTTTCACCCGCATAGGCGCGCATGATGAAATAAGCAGGGGGCAGAGTACGTTCATGGTGGAGATGACCGAAACGGCGGGCATAATCAACAACCTTTCAAAAAGGAGCCTGGTGGTTCTTGACGAAATCGGAAGGGGAACAGGCACTTACGACGGTTTTTCCCTTGCCTGGGCCGTCGCGGAATACCTTGTCAAAGAAAAGGCGAGGACGCTTTTTGCGACCCATTTCCACGAACTGACGGGTCTTGAGGGGAATAACGGGGGCGTAAAAAACTACAACGTGGCTGTAAGGGAAAGCGGGAGCGAGGTCGTATTCCTGCACAAGATTATGCCGGGCGGGACCGACGAAAGCTACGGCATTTATGTGGCTCAGATTGCGGGGATTCCTCCGCAAATCATAAAAAGAGCTGATGAAATTCTTTCAAAACTTGAATTGCAGGGGACTCTTCAGGAGCATATTATAGGGGAGATGCGCGCGGATGCCCCGTCTCTTTTTATGGACGCGAAAAAATCTCCTTATAAGAAACTGAAGGAAGACATAGAGCATCTGAGAAAACTGAAGGATGATGTTATGGCGTTAAACGTTGAGAATACTGCGCCGGTTGAAGTGAGCATAAGACTTAAAAAGATACAGGAAGAACTGAAAAATGGGAAAGATTAATTTTTTGCCGGATGCCTTAATAAGCAGGATAGCGGCGGGCGAGGTTGTAGAAAGGCCTGCTTCCGTGGTGAAGGAACTGGTGGAAAATTCGGCGGATGCCGGGGCGCATAACATCATTGTCGGAATAGAGTCTGCTGGGAAGAAACTGATTTCCGTCAAAGACGACGGGGAAGGGATTGACCCCGACGACATAGAGAAACTTTTCAACAGGCATGCGACAAGCAAAGTATCAGGGGCGGAAGACCTTGACGCCATAAAATCGCTCGGTTTCAGGGGTGAGGCGCTTTACAGCATAGGGGCGGTTGCAGACGTGGTGCTGAAAAGCAAATCCCGCGAAAGCGGAAAACATGGAAAGGAGATACACGTAAGAGGCGGCAAAAATCTCGGCATCAAAAAGAGCAGCCAGACCGAAGGGACAGTTGTAGAGGCAAGGGAGCTGTTTTTCAACGTTCCGGCAAGGAAGAAGTTTTTAAAGTCGGATTCGGCGGAGATGCGCAGAATCCTCAGTGTTTTTATGCCTTACGCAATTGCATTTTACGATAAAAGGTTTTCACTCTCGCATAACGGCAGGAACTCATTAAACTTCAACCCCTCGGACAACAGTCTCTCAAGGTTTTCCGAGGTTGCCAATGCGGACAGAAAAAGCGTGATGTTCGCCGAAAAGGAAATGGCGCCCGGGCGCGTATCCTTCAGAGTTCTGCTCGGAGATATAAATCTGAAGAGGCCTGGCAAGGACATGCAGTATATCTTTATCAACAACAGGCCTGTTTTCAGCCAGTCGGTATCGTATTCCGTCAACCAAGTTTACAGAGAGATTTTCCCGAGGGAGGTTTACCCCGTATTCGCAGTTTTCTTAAAAATTCCCTTTGAGGAGATTGACGTAAACATTCACCCTGCCAAAAGAGAGGTTAAACTGAAGGATGAATATCTTATATCCTCGGCTCTTGCGGATTTCTGCCGCGAGGTTCTTTTCGGCAGGGGAAAAGCGGCGGAAGCGGTTAAAAAATCGAGCGTTTATTTTGAAATGATGGGAAAACTGCCTTTGTCAGGGAAGAACGATCTGTTATCCGAAGGCATGAAGCCGGCAGATATTTTTCAGATGCGGCAGACCGGTGAACTGCCCGCAGATGCCGTAGGAAAATCCATAAGGGAAAGGTTGAGAGACGCTTCTTACATAGGTTGTTACAGGAACAAATATCTTTTTTTTGAGTCTGGTGAATCGCTTCTTGCCATAGACCAGCATGCCGCCCACGAGAGAATAAACTACGAACTGCTTAAAAAACAGTTTGAAACCGGCAAGCTTGACATCCAAAGGGTGCTTACGCCGCTGATTATAAAATTAAATGCGGAGGAATTTTTAGCGTGGGAGGAAGGGGCTGAAAATCTTGAAAATGCCGGATTCTTAACAACAAGATGGGACAGCGGCTCAATCGCTCTTCACGGCTTTCTGCAGGTAATAAAAGACCCGGAGGCTTCGGTAAGAAGCCTTCTTGCCGAGAGAAATATTGACAAGTGCGATAAAGAGACCCTTGCAAGAAGGGCGTGCAAGGGTTCAGTAGTTGCGGGCGCGAAAATCCAGCCTGAAGAAGCGGTCCATATAAAAAACGAACTGCTGAAATGCGTGGTCCCTTTTACCTGTCCCCACGGACGTCCTACAGTCGTGGAATTTACCGAGTCTTTTTTTGACCGCCAGTTTCTCCGCTGAATCCTGCAATCAGCTTATGCCGAAAAAATTTCTGTAGGTTTTTACCACGGCATAGTAGTTTTCAATCTTTACGTCTTCGTGTACGGAATGGCTTAAATGAAGGATGTGCCCTCCCTTTGTCCTTAGCCCGTGGTTGAGGCATTCTATGACTTCTTTTTCCGCCTCGGCAGGGCCTGCATTGCACATTGTGTATCTCGCGTCTATGTTTCCTATTATGCATATCCTGTCAGCAACGCCTTCTTCAATGAGCTTTTCCCATGTCATGCCGGCGGATTTGTCAACCTCTTTGTATCCGTCAATCCCAGAATTGAAGAAGAAATCGTCTTTTATGGGCCAGTGGTTTCCGTCGGAAGTGTAGACGGCAAATGCACCCATATTGTGTATCAGATTAACGTGTTCCCGCATTACCGGCAGAATGAATTTGCGGTAAAGGGCAGGGGAGATGAAAGGCCCTTTGTCACAGCTTACGTCTCCCCCTATAGCGACAACCCTGCATCCGTCTTCAATCATTTTTTTCGTGTATTCAAAACAACCCGCTTTCTGCATTTCAATCCAGCGGAGGTATATTTCCGGTTTTTCAAGCATCCACATCAGCATAAAAGGCTGGTAAAAAGCCACTCCTGTTCCCGCTCCGGATTCAGCCATATACACCCAGTCAATGCCGTCGGCTTTCGCGAACTCTCTCACTCTTTTCATGACAGGGCTGTATATACGCAGTTTTTCGCTGTTGCCGGTATTCCCGCCCCATGCTTCTATTTTCTTTATCATTTCTTCTTCTGAAATCTGCTGGGAATAAGAATGAGCTGGGTTTTCCGGTAACACAAGCTTGGTTCTTTCGTTGAAAATATAAGGCGTTCCCTCAAGAGTCCAGCTCTTTTTTCCGGTTTTTACGGGGCGCTTGCCCCTGATAAAACCGTGGCTTGTCAGCCGTACCATGTCCAAACCGAAAAAACGGCATATCTTGTACTGCGCCTTAGCAGACGCCTCTATGAATTCTTCTTCGGGAACGCCTTCAGCCATCGCATCCCATGCCATTTCCGAATCCGTTGCGACGGTTCTTCCGCAGATATCCCAGTGTATGGGTTGAAACGGCTGGAATATTTCAAACAACGGCGTTCTGTCCGGTTTCCCGTGTTTTAGAGCCGTGAATACTCTTTCTTTCCTGTCCATTCTGTCTCCGTGTTAATAATAGAAAAAGCGGTATTCCTGCATAAAGGTGCGGCATTTTTGTTTTGCAGGTTAAAAAAACTGTGAGATAATTATAAGATAATATCGGATATTTACAAAGAGAGGGTTATGAAGAACAAAAATAAGCGCTATAAAAAACCCGTACTTAACCTGATTTACAGTAAACAGCCCATTTCAAGGATAAGGATAGGGGAGATTACGGGTATAAGGCTTGCTACCATAACGGAAGTTACCCGGGAATTTTTGAAAAACGGCCTGGTTAAAGAGACCGGAAAAATAAGTAACCGCAGAGGTGTGGGAAGAAAGGAGAAACTGCTGGAGATGATACCGGAAGGCAAGTATTTCCTCGGCTGCGAGCTCATGCCTTCATGTATAAGGGCTCTGGCGCTTAATTTAAAAGGGGAGATATTAAAGCTGAAGACAGTTCCGTTATCAAAAGGGGAGAAAACTTCCGCCATCCTTTCAAAAGCATCATCTGTCGTATCATCGTTAATTGAAGAGTTGAAAATCCCCGGGAAAAAAATATACGGTCTGGGTTTTGTTGACCCCGGCATAATTGACGTGGAGAAAGGCATCTCTGTCTTTTCCGCAATAATGCCCGGATGGAAAAACGTGCCGGTAAAGAAGTTCCTTGAGGAAAAACTTGGATTCAATGTTTTTTTGATAAACACCTCTCAGGCAAAGGTGCTGGCGGAGCATTCCTTCGGCAGGGGGAAGGGGGTGGACAACGTAATTTTCGTGGAATACGGAGAAGGTATTTCATGCGGCATTATAAGCGAGAAGACGCTTATAGGCGGATATAAGGAAATAGCGGGCGAGATGGGGCACTTTAATTTTCCCGGCAGAAATGAAAAATGCAAATGCGGAAGCAAGGGCTGTCTTGAGGCTATCGCGAGCCTGCCTGCAATAGAAAACAAGACCAGAAAGTATCTCGGGGCAGGAGAGGAATCCCTGATGAAAGAGAAAGATTTTTCTCCGGGTATAGCCGGTATCGTGGATGCATTTGAAAGGAATGACAGGCTTGCCGTAAATGTCATGGAAGAAACCTCGCTGCTTTTATCTTTCTGCGTAGCCAATGTAATTAAGCTTTTAAATCCTGAACTCGTGATACTGGACAGAAATTTTTCAAAACTCGGTAAAAAATTTTGGGAGATTTTTATTGGCAGGGTAAACGATAATTTGATGTACGGCGAAAAAGCAAAGTTTAGAATATCCGACATGGGAGAAGAACAGGCAAGTCTGGGAGGAGCAGCCCTTCTCCTTCAGAATTTCCTGAAAAAAAGTTGACATGCAATTTTTTTTGATATATAATTTACAGAAATGTAATTAATGTAAAAAGGGGGATAAAATGGCGGAAAAAAAGAAAGAAATTTTGTATACAGGTTCGGACACGGAAGGTGGGATTACCTCAGGTTACAATATGAATGACGGAGTAAAGTTAAAGGTTCCGTATTCCTTTTTCGGTTCCATATACGATGAAGAGGAAGAAAAAGCTGTTTTGAAAGCCATGAAGCAGGAATCCCAGACAATGGGGCCGCAGGTTGCGCTTTTCCAGCAGGAATTTGCAAAAAAGTTTGAGGTAAAACATGCCTTTGCCACCACAAACTGTACTACTGCAATGCACGTGGCAACACAGGCATTTGGAATAAAAGAAGGGGATGAGGTGATTGTTACGCCCAATACATTTATTGCCACTTCGCTTGTTATTCTTAAGGAAGGTGCTAAGCCGGTATATGCAGATATCAATCCCAAAACGTTCAATATAGACCCGTCGCAGATTGAAGATAAGATAACGGACAGAACCAAAGCCATATACGTGGTTCATTACGGCGGACAGATGTGCGATATGGATCCCATTATGGAGATTGCCAAGAGACACAATCTTTATGTAATGGAAGACTGTGCACATGCCCATGGAGCTAAATACAAGGGGCGTCAGGCTGGAAGTATAGCAGACATTGGATGTTTCAGTTTCCATTCCCTTAAGAATATCACTACTTTGGGTGAAGGCGGAATGATTACAACGAACAATGATGAATTTGCAGACAGAATTGGCAGGATTCGCTGCATGAGTTTAACTCACTGGCCGCCGGAGCAGAAGGTTTTTGAATTTGCAGGCTTCAGGATGGAAAAAACGGATGTAAAGGATTACTGGATACCGTCTCATTTTGACGTAATTGACGACAACGGAAAATGGGGCAACAATTACCGTATGAATGAAACCCAGGCGGCTGTCGGCAGGGCGCAGTTAAAAAAGCTGGACATGCTTATTAGCAAAAGAAGGGAAAATGCCCACTATCTCACCAATAATCTGCAGAGCATAAAAGGTATAACTCCCGTATACGAAGACCCAAATTGTTTCCACAGCTATCATCTTTATACCCTCTGTATTGAGGCTGAAGAACTTGGTGCATCCAGAGATGATTTCATGAGGGTGCTTTACAGGGAAGAGGGGATACAGGGTATACAGCATTATCAGCCCTCGTATCACTTTACCGGATTTAAGAAACTGTATAATTATCCCGACAGATTATGTCCAAATGCAGAGAAATTCTTTTACGGGAGGGAAACAAATCTGCCTATGCATCCAAGACTGACAAAAGAAGAACTTGATATGATAGTTACAGGGATCAAGAATGCTGCCGGTAAGGTGCGCTCCTAATTACAAGAAACTGGAAGCCGCAATTTTTCCCTTCGCTTGAACTTAAGGGAATATGCGGCTATAGAATAGGCAGATACGCGGTCAGTTCGTACTCATGCACCCGTTTTCTGTACTCGTCCCACTCAATTTTTTTCGCCGCAATCAGGTTGCCGAATATGTGTTCGCCCAGAACCTCTTGAAGCAGGCTGCTTTTCTCGGCCACCTCAATCGCCTCTATCAGACTGCCCGGCAGGCATTCCACGCCCAGCTCCTTCATCTCCCCGGCCGTCAGGTGGTACACGTCCCTCTCCAGCGGCTCTGCCAGCGGGTACTTGTTGTCTATCCCCTTCATACCCGCGGCGAGCATGCATGCAAACGCAAGGTACGGGTTGCACGCAGGGTCGGGAGAGCGGAATTCCACCCGCGTCGCCTTCTCCTTGCCCGGCTGGTACATCGGCACCCTCAGCATTGCGCTGCGGTTGCGCCGCGCCCAGCAGATGTACACAGGCGCCTCATAGCCGACTACAAGCCGCTTGTAGGAGTTTACCCACTGGTTGCAAACAAGCGTTATCTCCCGCGCGTGCTTCATTATTCCGGCTATGTAGTGCTTGCCTTCCGCGGACAGGTGGTATTTGTCGCCCGCATCAAAAAACAGGTTCTTCTCGCCCTTGAATATCGACTGGTGCGTGTGCATACCCGAACCGTTGACTCCGTATATCGGCTTGGGCATGAATGTCGCGTATAACCCCTTTATCTGCGCTATCTCTTTCAACACCATGCGGTAGACCATTACTATGTCTGCCATCATCATACCGTCCTTGTACCGCAGGTCTATCTCGTGCTGGGACGGAGCTACCTCGTGATGCGAGTATTCTACGTCTATCCCCATCTCCTCAAGCGTAAGTATTGTTTCCCTGCGCACCTCGTTGCCCGCATCTAAAGTGGTTATGTCAAAATAGCCACCTTCGTCCAGTATCTCTGTGGTTTTCTCGTTCTTGAATATGAAAAATTCAAGTTCAGGGCCTGCATAAAAGGTGTAACCCTTCTTTCCTATCTTATCCAGCTCTTTCTTCAGGATGTACCTTGAGTCGCCTTCGTACGGCGTGCGGTCCGGGTTGAGTATGTCGCAAAGCATGCCCGCTACGGCTTTTTCTTTGGGCCTGTATGGAAGCACGGTGAAGGTGGACGGGTCGGGCATCGCCACCATGTCGGACTCGTCTATCCGCGCAAAACCCTTTATGGACGAGCCGTCAAATCCCATGCCGTCTTCAAGGGCATGTTTTAACTCATCCGTCGTTATGGTGAATCCTTTCATCTGCCCGGTGATATCCGCAAACCACAACCGGATGAACTTTACGTCTTTTTCCTTGGCAAGCTTGAGAATATCGTCCTTCTTTATATCTTTATTGTTCATTTTTTCTCCGATTATACCTCATAGGTTAGAATTTTGATCTATTTTACCATATTTGTTTTATATAAAACAAAATTCTGCCGTTAAGATTGAGGTTTAAGGATTATACATGCAAGAGGAGGGATGGTAAGGGAAAGTGAGAAAGTATGGTTATGGCAGGATGCGGCTTCAGGTTGTACAGCTCCCAGATTGCCGAGATTCCCGCCCCCGTAAAACTTTGAGTCGCTGTTAAAAATTTCTTTGTATTGAACGTCCGCCGGGACGCCTATCCTGTATTTCGTCCTCGGCACCGGGGTGAAATTGAATATGGCTATGACAAAATCCTCTTTTTCCTTTCCCCTGCGCATAAAGGATATAATACTGCTGTCCCTGTCGGAGAAGTCAATCCATTCAAAGCCCTCGTCATCAAAGTCCTTTTCAAAAAGCGCCTTTTCACTTTGGTACAGGGCGTTGAGGTCGGAAACAAACTTCTTTGTCCTCCGGTGCATGTCTTTTTCAAGAAGGTGCCATTCAAGTTCCCTGTCATAGTTCCATTCGGATATCTGTCCGAACTCTCCGCCCATAAATAGCAGTTTCTTTCCCGGATAGCAGTACATATATGCCAGGAGAAGGCGGAGATTTGCGAATTTCTGCCACGAATCGCCCGGCATCTTGGAGAGAAGCGATTTTTTTCCGTAGACGGTTTCATCATGAGAAAGAGGAAGCATGAAACTTTCGGAGAACGCATATAAAAGGCCGAAGGTCAAAGAGTTTTGATGGTGTTTTCGGTGGATGGGGTCGAGTGAAAAATATTTCAGCGTATCGTGCATCCAGCCCATGTTCCATTTAAAACCGAATCCAAGACCACCCTCGTAGACCGGGCGGCTTACCTTGGGCCATGCCGTTGATTCTTCAGCGGCGGTGAAGGAACCGGGGAGCCTGTTGTAAACGGCGGTGTTAATCTTTTTGAGGAGCTCAATCGCCTCAAGGTTCTCCCTGCCTCCGTAAATGTTGGAAATCCACTCGCCTTCTCTTCTTGAATAATCAAGGTACAGCATTGAAGCGACGCCGTCTACACGCAGTGCGTCAATACGATAATCCTCAAGCCAGCTCAACGCGCTGTTAACAAGAAAATTGCCTACCTCATGCCTTCCGTAATTGAATATTGCGCTTTTCCAGTCGGGGTGGTCTCTTTTACGCGGGTCGGAGTGTTCATAGAGGTGCGTCCCGTCATAGTAATAGAGCCCAAACTCGTCCTTGGGAAAATGGGCGGGCGTCCAGTCAAGTATAACCCCTATGTTGTTTTTGTGAAGGGAGTCTATAAAAAAACGAAAATCATCGGGAGAACCGTGCCTGCTTGTGGGCGCGAAAAATCCGGTTGTCTGGTAGCCCCACGATGAATCGAGGGGATGTTCCGTGACGGGCATGAATTCCACCCAGTTGAATCCGGTTTCTTTAAGATACGGAATAAGCAGTTCAGAAATCTCCCTGTAGTTCAGGAAAAAACCGTCTTTTCTCCTTCTCCATGAACCGAGATGCATCTCATATATTGCGACCGGCTGTCCATATATGTTTTTAGGATTTATCCTTCCGTGTTTCCATTCGTAATTGGAATTGTAAGTAAGCGAGGCGTTGGACGGGCGCACTTCATAAAATGAGCCGTAAGGGTCTGACTTCAGCATAACCCTGCGCCCGTTCATTATTTCAAACTTGTAAGGTTCGTATTCCCCTACACCGGGTATGAAAATCTCCCATATTCCGGAGTTCCCGAGGCATCGCATCCTGTGCGCCCTGCCGTCCCAGCCGTTAAAATTTCCTTTGACGCTCACGCTTTCGGCGTTGGGAGCCCATACCGAGAAGTTGTATCCTGCCGTTCCGTAAACGACACGTTTATGCGCCCCGAGTTTCTTGTATATTTCAAAGTGGCTTCCCTCGTTGAAAAGATAGAGGTCGAGGTGGCTGAAAAAAGATTCCCTGAAATGCAAAGCCTCGTTCCTGCTTTTTTCTTCGTGCTTTCTAACCTGTTTTCTTTCTATACCGTCCAATTTTCGTCCTTCGGCGTAAATCTGACCTTGAAAAAATCACCGGCAGGCATTACAAATTCCTGTCCGTTTGTTTCTCTTACCGTTATGTTAAAAAACGTATTTTCTTCATCTCCTGCGAGTATTTCCGTTTTAGGGATAAGCATTTCCGTTATCCCGCCGCAGGAGTAAATTACAGGTCCGGCATCCCGGCGGCCCGTATGTATGATAAACTTTTTTTCAACAGGTTCATGGAAATAAATTTGAATCTCAACTGCTTCTTTACTCTTAAAATCCATGCGGATGTAAAGATTCTCCTCGTCATAACCGTAGAACATTTTTCTAACTGGCATGCCGGCAGGCATGAATGTCGCCCACAGTCCGGAAGGGTCAAGCTCTATAGCATCATGCCACTCATAAAAGTGTGTTATTTTACCGTCAATTACGGGTTTTATGTAAGGGATGATTTCCTCGTACGCGTATCCCTCAACGGGCAGGTTAAGATACTGCGGGATTTCGGCTCCGGCCGTTTCGTATATTCTGCGTATGCTGTTTCTGAAATACGCGTCAAACCGCATCTTGGTTTTTTTGTCCGCCGGCAGGCTGTACCACCAGAACCAGTCGCTGGATTCGGCGAGCATAACAGCTTCCGCAAGTATGTTTTTCTTCTCTTCAGGCAGACAGTTCTCTCTTTCTTCCGCCGCCGCCCTTGCCTGTTTCAGTATGGACCATGCCTTGTTTGCTGGCTCTCTGCCTATCCAGTTGTCAAAGTTTGTTCCCATCCAGCTTCCGGGGGATATGTGGTCAAAACGCAGGCGTCTTATATCCGTTTTGAGCGCTTCCGAAAAGGTAACGGTCCTTACGGCATCGTTATTTTCAAGGAATTTATAAAACGCCGTAAGAAATTTTTCTCCGTAGTCGGGATAAAAGTCCCACGGGTTCTCGCCGTCAAGTATGACTGTCAGCAGACGGCCGTCCATGTTTGAACGGAGAGCGCTCAACCGTTCAGCGATATCCCCGGCGGCATTTTTTTCATCGGTTTTCTGGTATGAAAAACCTATCATGTCCGATATGTGGCGGTCCCTGAAGAAAACGGAGGGGCCGTTTCGAAAGTCCCATATACTGCAATGTTCTTTCTGAAACAGCGGGTGTGCAAGTGTTTCTTCAAGCAGGCTTTCGTCGGTCGCCGTCCACAAAACGCCTTGTTCGGAGAATAACTCGAGGATTTCATCGCTGAGGCTTCCTTCTGATGGCCATATCCCAGCTGCCTGCTTTTTGAATATGCGTTCATACGTTTTCAACCCTTCAAGCAATTGCATGCGGGCATCCTGAGGATATGAAAAGACGCCTTCGGGAATGCTCAAAGATGTCTTGGTTTTTCTTGCGGTATCCGTACTGTAAAGAAGGGGAAGGATAGGGTGCATCATTGGGCTGGTGCTTATCTCTATCTTCCCTTCATTCATAAGTTCGCCGTACAGGGCAATTACTTCCGAAAATATCATCTTTTCTTTTTCGTGCAGAAGCTTTCTGTCGCTTTCGCCGAAATTCCTTCCTTTTTTAAAGAGTTCCTTAATTTCTCCGTCAGAAACCGCCGGATGAAAGCTTGCAAGATGCAGGTAAATTTTCAGGTCTAACAGATCCTGTTCGGAACATGAATTTTCTTCGGCTTTCTCTTTCAGCATATTGATGATTTTATGCCTCCCGAGTATCTGCGGGGGCATCCCGCCTATAAATGCCAAGACCTCCTCCCTCCCTGCGGAATTCCCCTCTTCAAGCAGAGCCATGAACCTGTCCTTTATTTTACCCGAAGCGATGTCTTCTATCTGGATGAGCAGTACCGGCGTAAGATTGAAATTCAGTTTTATCCCGGGGTTTTTCTTTGTCAGGACCGCCATGGGGTAATAGTTGAAAAGGGTTCGGAATGTCAGGGCGGGGGTGTCTATTTCCCCGTTGTTGACGTCGGCATAGTAAGGCTGGTGCATGTGCCAGAGAATTGATAAATACATCATAATTCGGCCATCTGTCCGTAAATCTCAAGGTATTCGTTAACCGAAGATTTCCATGAAAAATCAAGTTTTATAACGGAGTTTACGCATTTTTCCATCCGTTTTTCGTCCCCGAATAATTTTAATGCAGATTCAATGCATTTCAACAGCTCCCTGCTCCCTCCCTCAAAGACAAAACCTGTTCCTTTTTCTGAGGCAAAATCATAATTGGCTACGGTATCGGCGAGGCCGCCGACATTTCTTACAACGGGTATGGTTCCGTATTTGAAGCTTATCATCTGCCCCAGTCCGCAGGGTTCAAATTTTGAAGGCATAAGGAAGAAATCGCTTCCCGCGTATATCAGATGCGCCAGCTCGTCGTTGAATCCGAAAGCAACCGATATTTTTTTGGGGAATTTACCCGCCCAGCGGGTTAATATGTCCTTATATTCAGGTTCCCCGTCTCCGAGGACAACTACCTGCAGGTTCTTTGAAAGGATATCCCCCATTATCTCTGCCAGTTCGTCAATCCCTTTTTGTTCGGCAAGGCGCGCCACCATTCCGAAAAGAGGGATATCTTTTCCGTCCTGCAGTCCGAGTTTTTTCTGCAGGGCGGTTTTATTCTCGGATTTGCTCTTGAAAGTCCGGTATTTTTTGTGTATGAACCTGTCGAAGGACGGGTTCCATATCTGGTAGTCTATCCCGTTTATTATGCCTCTCAACTTGTTCTGATTTTTTCTCAGAAGGCCGTCAAGACTGTTCCCGAATTCCGGGGTAAGTATTTCTTTCGCATACCTGGGGCTGACGGTATTTACCATGTCGGAATGTATTATCGCGGCCTTCATGAAATTTACATTGCCGTAAAATTCAAGCTCCTCCATCTGGAAATAATGCCAGGGCAGTCCGAGAATCTGAAATGTATCTGCGCTGAAAACGCCCTGGTATCCCAGGTTATGAATGGTGAAAAGAGTTTTCGCCCGGGGGAAGATATCCCTGTAGTTTGTTTTCAGATACAAAGGGAGAAGCGCAGTGTGCCAGTCATGGCAGTGGAATACGTCCGCATCTATCTTCAAAAACCTTGCGGCTTCCAGAACCGCTCTCGGTAAGAAAGAAAACCTCTCGGCGTTATCGGGATAACCTTTGCCTCCATGGCCGTATATCCCGTCCCTTTTAAAATAGCCGGGATTGTTTATGAAATATATTCCCGGGAACTCAATACTTTTTTCGAGGATGCATTTTTCCTTCCTGTGTTCGGAAAAGACGACGTCGAAGATTCCGATTTCAGTTGTTTTGTGGCTGTTCTTTGTCTGTTTGTACAGCGGAATGAAGAGAGAAACATTCTGTTTCCCCTTGAGATATTTGTATAAAGAGCCTACAACGTCAGCCATGCCCCCTGCCTTTATAAACGGTACGGCTTCGGCGGCCGCAAGGCATATATTTTTCCTGTTCATGGGTTTTCCTTTTTAAAAACTGTGCGATAAATCGCACCGCTACAGTAATGGATCCCTGCCTAAAACATGCAGGGATGACAAAAAACGTCAAATCGCACCGTTACATTAGACGTTGAGAGATTTCAGGAAGTCCGCCACCTCTTCGGGCGGAGTAGGGTTTATGTAAAAACCGGTGCCCCATTCAAACCCTCCCTGCTTTACAAGCCTGGGCATTATTTCAATGTGCCAGTGATAGTCTTTTTCTATTGTCTGCCAGTATCCCGGACGAGGATACCTGCTCGGTGCCGTATGAAGCATGAAATTGTAAGACGGGCTGTTAAGCCCCTGAGATATTTTTTTGAAAATTTCCAGCATAATTTCCGCCAGGGACCCTCTTTCCTTTGCGGTTATTTCCTCAAAATCAGGCGAGTGTCTGAAGGGCATTATTGAAAGCTCAAAGGGGAACCGGGAAGCAAACGGGGCGGTTACGAGAAAAGATTCATTTTGGGCGACTATCCTTTTGCCGCTGTCTATCTCCTGGTTTATTATGTCGCACCAGACGCATCTCTCTCTGTATTCGTAATACCATTTTGAACCCATGAGTTCTTCCTTGACTCTCTTAGGAACGACGGGCGTTGCTATCAACTGCGAGTGCGGATGGGAAAGAGATGCCCCCGCTTCCTTGCCGAAGTTCTTGAATACGAGGATATACCGGAATCGAGAGTCTTTTTTAAGGTCTATGCAGCGCATCTGGTAGGTTTCTATAATATTCGTCATCGTTTCCATGGAATAGTTTTTTATATCAATGTTCTCTCCCGCGCCGGTTTTGTGCCCGGGGGTTTCTATTATTACTTCGTGGGCGCCTATCCCGTTCATCATATCGTACATTCCCACACCTCTTTTGTTCAACTCCCCCTCAATTCTCAAGGCGGGGAATTTATTCGGGACGACCCGCACTTCCCATCCGGTACTGTTCGGGGCGGTGAGAGACGGCCTTTTCGCGAATATCTCGGCAGGAGTCTTGTCTTCATTGCCCGGGCAGAACGGACAAAATGCCTCCTGCTGAGTTTCCGTCGGGCTTGAGAAATCCGACGGCCTGAATTTTCTTTCGGTGGCGATAACAACCCATCTGCCTATTACGGGGTCTTTCCTTAATTCTGACATATACACCTCACCATTTGTATTTTTTGGGAATTGCCGTTATTCCGTTGTCCGACACGTAAAACCTTTTTCGGTCAGCCTCAAGATTATAACCTATTTCCGTATAAGGAGGAACATCTACGTTTTTATCTATTATGGCGCGTCTGATTTTTGAGTGCCGTCCTATATTGACGTTTTCAAATATAATGCTGTCGGTTATTTCCGAATAGCTGTGCGCCCTGACATTAACTGAAAGCACGCTGTGAAAAATCCTTGCGCCGCTGATTATACAGCCGCCGGAAATCATTGAATCGGTTACAGAAGCTTTTCTGTCTTCGCCGGAGAAAACGGTTTTTGCCGGCGGGAACTGCTCCTGGAACGTCCTTATCGGCCAGTCCCTGTCATATAAGTTCAAAAGGGGGTCAATATTTACCAGGTCCATGTTTGCCTCCCAGTAAGCGTCTATTGTTCCTATGTCCCGCCAGTATTTATTCTCTTTTTTATTTTCGTCGATAAACCTGAAGACGCAGACGTTGCTGCGGCCTATCATTGAAGGGATGATATCTTTTCCGAAATCATGGGAACTCCTGGATTTTTTTGCGTCTTCAACGACATTTCTGATAAGAGCATCGAGGCTGGCGACGTATATTCCCATGGAAATCAGGCATGCGTCCGGGTTTTTGGGGTCGGGGGAAGGGTCATTCGGCTTTTCCCTGAACTCAACAACCTTTTCATCCACAACCTTTAATACTCCGAACCTGTGGGCTTCCTTTAGGGGGACTTCAAACGCGCTTATCGTAAAATCCGCTTTGTTTTCAATATGCGCCTGTATAATTCTCCTGTAATCCATCTTATATACCTGGTCGCCCGAAAGCAGGAGGATAAGTTTAGGCTTTTCGTCCTCAAGGATGTTTATGTTCTGAAAAACCGAGTCTGCGGTTCCCTGATACCAGTCCTCGCCTATTCTTTTTTGGGCGGGAACAAGGTCTATGAATTCGCCGAGCTCCCTTGAAAAGATGTTCCAGCCCTCTCTCATGTGCCTTTGCAGAGAAAAGGATTTGTACTGGGTGAAAATATAAATTTTCCTCAGGCCGGAATTTATTGCATTGCTTAGAGGAAAATCTATCATTCTGTATATGCCTCCGAAAGGAACAGCCGGCTTGGTTCTGTCCTTTGTCAAAGGATGCAGGCGCTCCCCTTTTCCTCCCGCAAGCACGAAGGTAGTTATGTCTCTCGGATTCATTGTTCACCCAGGATTTTTTTTACCTTGTTCTTCAGCAGGCTGATGTCCGTGGTTTTTGTGAGATAAGCATCCGCCGCCCATGTAAGAAACTGGTCTTTATATTGAGGATAGGCGGTATAGATTATTATGGGAAGGTCTCTTTTTTTCGTCAAAATCTTTCCAAGAGTTTCTATACCGTCCATCTGCGGCATCTGCAGGTCAAGTATCACAAGGTCGCATTTCTCTTTTCCCACCATTTCCACCGCATCCGTGCCGTTCGAAGAACAAATCACCTCAAACCCGTCTTTTTCAAGCTCCTCCTTGTAAAGCAGGCGCTCATTCTCCTCGTCTTCCACCAGAAGAATCTTCTTTTTCGCCATGGTCCTCCCCCTCTTTTTTTCTGGATCCCTGCCTACTATCCCTCCTTACAACCTGCAGGGATAAGTCCGCAGGGATGACAAAATACGTCGCTTTCCACATGTCACTCGCCACTTTTGTTATGCGGGCAGATACACGGTTACCGCAGTTCCCCGGTTTTCTGCGGAGGATACCTCCATCTTTCCCCCGTAGTTTTCAATTATATTTTCAACTATAAACAGCCCCAGTCCGAAACCGCCGGTCTTTGTAGAGAAAAAAGGCTCCGTCACCCGGGGGATATTTTCACTGGGAATGCCTTTGCCCGTATCGCTGACCGTTATTTTAACAAAAAACGCTTCTTTTGCGCCGGTTATTTTTATTGTGCCTGTTTTCATGCTTTCTACAGAGTTGGAAACCAGATTGAACAGCACCTCAAATATCTGGACCCGTTCCGCTTTCATATAAACGTTTTCCTTGATGTCGATCTGTATGTTTATGTGCTTTCTTGAAAACTCCAGTTCAAAGAAATCAATGACTTCCTTTACGGTTTCAACAAGGCTTACTCTTTCGACTTTTGAAGGGGAAAGGAGCGTAAATCCCGACAGTTTGCCGAGTATCTGTTCAAATTTTTTAATCTCCTTCAGAATAATCCCTGCATCTCTTTTTATAATATTAATGTCTTCGGATTCCGTTATCCTTTTGGCGAAGCCTCCCACCGTTACCAGCGGGTTTTTGATTTCATGGACAAAATAGGAGGCCATCTTGCCTATTGTCGACAATTTTTCCTTTTTTATGAATTCTTCCTGCAGGATTTCCATTGCGCTATGAAGTTCTCTTAATTCCTCAAGCTGTCGTTTTATCACGTTGTGGTTGCGGGCGTTTTCAAGGGCAATGCCGGTCTGTATGCTGAGCAGTGATACGAGCCGGAGGGTAGATTCGTCAACGGGGTTATAGTGGAATGCATTATCAGCCATTATTATTCCTATGACATTTCTTGACGAAGACAATGGAAGTATAATTATTTCGGACGGTACGAAGATATCCCGAATTTCTTTGGGGAGGCCGAAATTTTCTTCACTTATATCCGTCAGGTGGAAAATTTTCCGCTCCGCAATGACTCTTTTGAAGTAATTTTCAGGAGGCAGTTCATCGATGTTTATGACAATATCACAGACTTTTTCGGGGAATTTCTGAATTGTAACCGAACCTTCCACGGCATGCTGAAGATATGATTCAAGCGGAATGCTCTTTCTGCTTAAATCGCTCCATATCTCAAGCGCCTCATCTTCATTATACGGCCCGATTCCGGCCTTTCCGTAAATTAAGGCTTTTTCCCTGTCGTAATAGAATACGGATGCGCGGCTCAGTCCGAGTGCGCCGTTGGCGGTGAGTCCGGTCAGGGTCAACTTCAATATAAAATCTTCGTTAAATGTCCCCTTCAGCGCTTTTGAAATGGTGTGCAAAAGGTATAACTCATAATTAAGCAGGCGGCAGGTTTCTTCAAACGTTTTTACCATCAACACCCCTTTTTAATTTATGTCCGTTTATATTATAACGGCATAGATGCTTTTTTTCAACAGCGCGACTCGTTAAGAGGTGTTTCTTGACAAAGGGAAATATAAGGATAAGATATAAAGTTAAATTGTGTATTTTCGACAGACTCCGGCATAAGTGAGATATTTATATGAAATTTGAAAACAAAGGTAAGATTGGGGATGAAGAAAAGCTGCGCGGCTTGCCATGGAGTATTGCGGGAAATGCTTTCAACAACGTTTTCTGCCTTTTTACGGTCTTCGGTTCTGTTTTCCTGCTTTTTTTGACGGAACTGGGTTTATCAAAACAACTGATAGGATTTCTACTGTCGCTTTTTCCTTTTTGCGGCATAATCGCTCCCTTCCTGAGCGGGTACATGGAATATTTCGGAGTTAAAAGGATTTTCCTTTTCTGTTTCGGTCTCCGCAAAGCTGTCATAGCATTATTCCTTCTTCTTCCATGGGTTATCGGTTTCTATGGAGAGAGGGCAGGAGTCTATTTTCTTATAACCGCAATATCGGTTTTTGCCGTTCTGCGGGCTATAGCGGAAACTGCTTATTATGCATGGATGAAGGAATACATACCTGATAATGCGAGGGGAAAATACTCAGCTTTAAACTGGACCGCCGCGGGTATTGCGGGATTAATCGCCATTTATTTTGCAAGCCGTATTTTAAAAAGGGAAGGCGGGATAGAAGATTACATGCTTCTTATAGGCGCGGGGTGCATTTTTGGCATTATCGGGGTTTACTTTATGAGGTTTATTCCCGGAGGCAAACCTTCAGGAAGCCGTAAAAGGCCGACTTTATCGTTTGACGGAATAATTGAGCCTCTGAAAGACCGGAATTTTCTTTATTTCCTTGTTGCAGTGGGGATTGCCATATTCGGTTCTCTGCTGTTAGTCTTTCTGCCTCTCTTTGCAAAAGAAAAACTGGGCATTCTCTCCGGAAACGTCGTTTTGCTCGATAACTTCACCATACTTGGTTCCTTGCTCCTGTGTTTTCTGTGGGGATGGATGTCCGACAGGTTTGGCGGAAGGCCTATCCTCATGCTGAATATGTGCATATATGCCGGAGTATCCTTAGGCTGGCTTGTTTTCCCGAGGGGGCATTCCCACTCCGTCCTTCTTCTCGCAGCGCTATATTTCATTTCCGGCAGTACACTTACGGGAAGGGTGGTTGGGGATAACAGGTTTTTATATTCAAGCATTGTTCCGGAAGAAGGGGCGGTCTATTACACCTCGTTATTTTACGCATGGATGGGTCTTGCCGGAGGGATTGCACCGCTGGCGGCCGGATATATCCTTAAAAAGTTTGCGGAACTGAATATCCGGTTTGCAGGACATACGATAGACTCCTACAGTGTAATCTTCTTTATTAATTTTCTATGCCAGCTGACGGCAATATTTTTTTACAGGAAGGTTAAACCTGACAAACGGATAAAAACCCGCCATTTGCTGTTAAGAATGGCCAGACGGTCAATGAACTGGTAAATTACAGACGATTGATAACCACCGTTTGCATTTATGAAATATAAAAGGCGGAACAAATATAAATAATTGAAATATAGGGTATAATTACAATAGAATATTAGGTACTGTCAAGAAACAGATGAAAAAGGCAGGCGGAGAGGCGTAAGTTTCACCTGTCACGCAGCAACTGAGCGGAACGGCTGCTTCGTCCGCCTTTTAAAAGAGCGGGCCGTATTTTGACAGAACCGAATATTAACAGGGGAGGGCAGGATGAAAGGCAAACTATTAAAATGCGCGCTGTTAATAGCGGTCTCCTTAATGATGGGGGCATGCAAACGCAAGGAGAAGCCTGCGGACGGGCTTACGCCGATGAATGCCCTGGAAAAGTACGGCGGGGTAATGGGTTCGGCCCTTAAAAAATCAAAGGCAATGGATGACGTTCTTTACATGAAAAACAAGATAAACACTTTTCAGATCCAGGAAGGGAGATATCCTTATTCCCTTAACGAGCTTATCGAAAAGAATTATCTTGAAAAACTGCCGGAACCGCCCAAAGGAGCGTCGTTTCATTATGATGCTTCCACAGGAAAAGTGGAAGTAAAATAGAATGAAAGGTGAAGAATGATAAGCTGGGGAGGAGGGTTTTTCCTCGGGTTGAAGTTTGCTTTTATCCTCATTGTTCTTGCAATTGAGTTCTATTTCCTCGCCTTTTACAAATATACCGAAGGAGAAATAAGCAAGCCGGAATTCAACGTCCTTTCCCTTGCAATGATAGCCTGCATTGTTTTTTCCGCCGTACAGCTGAAAAATTTTTCCGTGGGTCTCTGGCTTGTCATTCCTGTGCCTCTGCTGTCCGTGATATTCCGTTTTCTTGAGGTTTCCCTGGAGGAAAGGGAAGATAAAAAGCTGACTGAGAAAAAGATACGCATACTGGAAGACAAAATAGCAAGAAACCCTAAAAGCCCCAATTCTTATACCCTGCTGGGAGACATTTACTTCAAAAGAGAAGATTACGGAAGGGCGCTTGCGCATTACAGAAAAGCTTACGGCATACGGGAGACCTCGGAACTTGAGCATAAAATCAAGATAGCCGGAAAGGAGGACCGCATACAAAGAGGGGAGATATGGGTATGCAGGGAGTGCGGCGCCGACAATCCGGGAAAATCTGAGAAATGCATAAGCTGCGGAAATATCAAAAAGCCTTCCGCCTCAATAAGGGAAGACCTTCTGAAGAACAGGGCAGAGATTAAGAAATGGCTTGTCTGCGGCTTTGGAATCCCTTTTGTCGCTATAGCCGTAATACTGGTATTGAAAGCTTCCCTCCCGTCGCCCCTTTACAATTTTTTCGCGGTAGCCGCGGGGTTATTCGTTATATACTTCCTGCTCAAAAAGTTTTTTACATGGTGATACTAAATTTTGCCAGACACATCTTTTTCTTGTAGAATAATGAGGAATTAGCGGGGCGTGGCGCAGTCCGGCTTAGCGCGCCTGGTTTGGGACCAGGAGGTCCTCGGTTCGAATCCGAGCGCCCCGATTTTTTTAAAATCGGCGAGGATTTGAACAATGGTTCGAGCCGAGGCACGTTTTTCCCCGGACAATACGCTTGGATTTGCTGGTGCCGAGACCGTGCGAAGCACAATCCGAGCGCCCCGATTTTTAAGAGACTATCCCGCCTTCTTCGCTGAGATAGATGCCTTTTAATTTCATCTCGAGGCTTTGAGGATTTTCTACAAACTTCAGGGCTGTTTCCTCATCGATGAACTCCCTATGGACGAGGTCAATCAGCGCATCTTCAAAATCCTGCATGCCCTCGGCCTTGCCCGCTTTCATTGCCTTGAGTATTTTATCATCCTTGCCTTCGGATATCAGGCGGGAAATAAGAGGCGATACAAACATAATTTCGCATGCGGGGACGCGTTGGACTTCTTCTTTTACGGAAGGAAGCAGAAGCTGAGATACCACGGCCCTGAGGTGCATGCTGATGTTTTTCCTCACCTGAGGCTGTCTTTCCTGGGGGAAGAAGTTTAAAAGCCGCGATATTGTGGACGATGCATTGGAACTGTGCAGTGTCCCGAATACGAGGTGGCCCGTTTCAGCCGCCTGCAGCGCGAACTCAACAGTCTCTCCGTCTCTGATTTCTCCGGCAAGTATCACGTCGGGGTCCTGCCTGACTGCATACCTTAGGGCCATTTTGAAGGAAGAAACGTCTATCCCGAGCTCTCTCTGCGTAATAACGGCCTTTTCATTCTTATACAGATATTCTATGGGGTCTTCAATGCATAATATGTGGCATGTCCTGTTTTTGTTTATGTTGTTTATAACCGCCGCAAGCGTTGACGATTTTCCGCTTCCGGTCGGGCCGGTAACGAGGACAAGCCCGTTGAGAAACCCTGAAATTTTTGACGTTGAAGGCGGAAGGTTGAGGGATTCAAAATCCGGTATGACGTTTGAAATGCGCCTTGCCACGAGAGAAAGGGAGCCGCGCTGTTTAAACATGTTTATGCGGAATCTTCCCACATCTTTTACCCCCAGCGCCGTATCTATACTGCCCTGTTCTTCAAAGGCTTTTCTGTCCTGCTCTTTTTTGAGGAGTCCGCCGATTATTTCCTGAAGGACAGTGAACTGAAGAACGGGGATTTCTTCAAGCCGCACAAGCTCGCCCTTTATGCGCAGGACCGGATGCGAACCGACCTGCAGATGTATATCGGAAGCGTTCTTTTCATACGATAAATGCATCAGTTTCAACAGCAATTCGTTGTTTTCCATATCCGCCTTTGTTGAAATTTTTGTATTACGGAATGCAAAAGTGTATCATATCAGCATGAAGATTTCAATAGTCTTTTTCTCTCTTTCAGGAAGGACCAAGCGGCTTTCCGAGCTTATTGCCGGATATCTTAAATCGGAGGGTATTGATGCGGACGTTTTTTGCCTGGAGACGAAAGAAACAGGCAGATTTATAAAAAACTGCATGGATGCATTCAGGAAGAAACAGGTTAAACTTGAAAACATGCCTCAGATTGCCGGCTCGGAATTTGTTTTGCTTGGAAGCCCCGTATGGGCTTTTGACATAGCGCCCGCAATGCGCTCGTTTTTGGCTAACGCCGGGCTGGACGGGAAAAAGGTCTTTCTTTTCACCACTTACGGAAGCGGAAAAGGCAAGGAGAACGCAATGAAAACATTTTCCGGATTAGTTAAGAATAAGGGAGGGGTTGTTATCGGCAGTGCAGACGCGAAAGGCCGAAAAGTGAACGAGGAATTCCCTCTATTAAAGGGAGTGCTGGAGGAATGTTTAAAAAGATATCAACTGATAAAGCGCCCCAAGCAATAGGCCCTTACTCTCAGGCGGTTGTTTCAGGCAGTTTTGTCTTCCTTTCGGGGCAGATATCCCTGGAACCTTCATCCGGCGAGGTTGTAAAAGGGGATATAACCGTTCAGACCAGGCAGGTTATCAACAACATAACCGCTGTGCTTGAAGGCGCCGGGTGCACAACAGAGAATGTTGTTAAAACCACGGTATATCTCAAGGACATAAGGGATTTCGGCAATATGAATCTTGTTTATGAAGAGTTTTTTAAAAGCAGGCCGGCAAGAAGCACGGTTGAAGTTTCAAATCTGCCGAAAGGGGTTTTGGTCGAAATAGACTGCATAGCGGTTATTCCCTGATTATTCGCCTATTATTTTTATCAGTACGCGCTTGTCCCTTCTTCCGTCAAACTCTCCGTAGAAAATCTGTTCCCACGGTCCGAAATCGAGTTTTCCGTCCGATACGGCAACGACAACCTCTCTGCCCATGACCTGCCTTTTCAGGTGGGCGTCGCCGTTGTCCTCGCCGGCGTTGTGGGCGTATTGAGAAACGGGAAGGTGAGGGGCAAGCTTTTCAAGCCATTTCTCAAAATCGCTGTGAAGGCCGCTTTCATCATCATTAATAAATACGCTTGCGGTTATGTGCATCGCGTTGACAAGGCACAAACCTTCTTTTATGCCGCTTTCGGATAGCGCCTGCTTTACATCGGTAGTAATATTGATAAAAGCTAACCGCGCAGGCGTATTGAACGTCAATTCTTTTTTATAATTTTTCATACAATCCTCCAGTGAACCTATTATAACATTTTTCTGTGTTGCCGGTAAGTGCTATAATAAAAAGAATTTTTGAATGGGGCGGAGATAGTTAAAAACGGGAGGATGCAATGAGGACAATTGTTATATGCATGCTGTTTTTCTGCCTGGCAGTCTCTTCTTTCGCCGCAACGAAAGCCGACCTGGTAAAGAGGATTAAGAATTCGGAAGAAACGATAAAGTACATGATGCGCTCGCCGGATACATCCATCCCTCAGTATTTTTTAAAAGAGGCGTATGCCGCGATTTTTTTAAAGCAATATAAGGCAGGTTTTGTCCTGGGGGCCAAGGGAGGCAACGGCATAATCCTCGCAAAAGACAGGAAGACGGGGGAGTGGAGCCCGCCCTCTTTTATTGCTACGGCGGAAGGGAGTGTCGGTTTTCAGATAGGCGGAAAAGTGGTAGATGCGATACTGCTGATAATGAACGAAGAGGGATTGACGCTCCTTCTTAAATCCAAACTGAAGATAGGCGGCGAGGTTTCAGCAGCCGCCGGCCCCGTGGGCAGGGAGGCCGGCGTTAAGGCTGGACTGCCTGCAACGGGAATATTGATATATTCAAGAGCAAGAGGCGCTTTTATAGGAGCCTCCTTTGAAGGGGGTTTTATAATGCCCGATGATGAAGCCAACCGTATGTTTTACGGCATTGAAGATATCAAGGCGAGGGAAATACTCCTGGAATGCAGGGTGGAGATGCCGCAGGAAGCAATGTCCCTAATCAACACTCTGCAGAAATACGAGTCATTGGAATAATTCATTTCGGGCAATCAAATGGAAGAGAAAAAGGTTAACAGGGGGTTGTTGTTTATTCTGGCTAACGGCGTCTACTTCTTTTCCTATTTCCACAGAGTAGCTGTGCCCGGAACGATTTTCAATGAGATACAGTCCGAATTTCTTTTGTCTGCCACTGCCGTAGCCGGCCTGAGCGCCCTTACCTTTTTCATGTATGGCGGGATACAGATTTTTGGCGGAATCATGTCGGACCGTTTCGGAGGATTCCGTACTTTCTTCATGGGTAGTATACTGCTGAGTATAAGCTCTATCCTTTTCTCTTTTTCCTATTCGCCCGCCATGCTTTTCATAACGCGTGCTTTTATCGGGCTCAGCGCAGGTATTGTCTTTACCAGTCTTATCAAAATCCTTAGTATAATGTATAAACCTGAAGATTTTCCTTTCTATCTGAGCATAATGAGTGTTCTCGGTTATACAGGAGGGGTTTTTGCGACTTTCCCTTTGGAGCGGGCGGTCAGCTTTATGGGATGGAGGAACTCTTTCCTTCTGGCCGGACTTTTGTGTTTGATTATTGCGCTTTCCTTTAGGCCCTTTATGAAATCTGCCAGAAGGTCTTTTATACAGAAAACAACATTTTCCCTGCGAGCGCTTCTTGCGGTTTTAAAAAATAAAAATTCACTTCCTGTAATCGTTTCTGGGCCCATTAATTTCAGCATATATTTTCTTTTCCAAACAACATTGGGAGCCAAGCATTTGCAGGATTCTTTTAACGTCACTCCTGCACGGGCGGCGTTTTTTACCTTTATTATGATGATAATAAATACGGGGTCCGTTTTTTTATCCGGTTATACATCCAAACTTATAGGCCTTCGCAGGCCGATTATACGTATTGCCGCAGGTGTTACCCTGTCCGCTTCAATACTGCTTTTTTTTAACATTTCATTTATATACAGCACAAAACTGGTCTTGTTTTCATATGTCCTCTTGGCTGTTTCCGCCGCCGCCGCCCCTGTTTTTATTACTACCATGAAAGAGATGAATACGATTGAGGTTGCCGCTACCTCTGTCGGATTTCTGAATTCAATAGTATATATTGTCCTGTCTTTGCTGGTTTACGCCGCTGGCCGCATACTTGATGTTTTCAGTCATGCTGCGGTTGAAATCGCTGGAATAATTATCTATCCCGGTTTTGCATACAGAATGGTTTTTCTTGTATGTATCATGCTGGCAGTTTGTTCTTTCCTTGTCTGCTTCCCGATAAAAGAGACGGGCAGCGGAAAACAATGAAGTTTTTTTCCTCATTTCAAAACAATTGATTATAATATCAATATGCAGAGAATTTTTACGCGCCTGTAGCTCAACAGGATAGAGTATTGGGCTTCGAACCCAAGGGTTGCCCGTTCGACTCGGGCCAGGCGCACCGGCAAACCGTTATGGTTTATTTTAGCGCCAAAATGTGGTAGAATTACATTCTGTTTTAGCCGGGAATAAGCATTGTCGATTTGTTGTTTATGGTGGGTGTAGCTCAGGGGCAGAGCACTAGACTGTGGCTCTAGGAGCCGGGGGTTCGAATCCCCTCACCCACCCTGGATTTTTCTCATTTGCCACTGAAAGAAAAAAGGGTCAGGCATGAAAAAGCTCTGACCCCTTTTATGTTTTTTAGGTTTTACCTTAATGAAACCAGCCATGCGAGAGGACGCAGGACTGTTCTTACCAGCATGCGCACAGCAGGCCTTCTGCTGATGTATGATGCGGCAGAGGGGCTGTGTTTGTAATACCACCTGACAAATGCCCTGCCTGCCCTGTTTGTCAGCAGGTGCCTGTCGCGGAAATCCTGAAGCTTCATTACTTCCGACGCCATCGGTGTGCCGTATGCCGCGGTGGCTATGAAACACCAGCCGTCGCTGCGGGCAAGGTCAACAAATTGCCCAAAATTGGCGTAGATACTCTGGAAACTGCTGAAATACTGGGACCATACCGCCACAACTTTGTCCCCGCTCACCGCCACCTGAGGGCCATATGCATCCCCTGTCGTATTGTTTTCCAGCAGTTGGGCCGTTCCCCATGTTGCGCCGCCATCGGTGGAATAGTTGGAGTAAATACTAACGGAACTGCCGTCAGACTGGAGCCATACCGCCGCAACCTTGTTTCCGTCCATCGCCACCTGGGGGGACTCTGCATCATAGTTAGCAGTTTCCAGCAGTTGAGCCGTTTCCCATGTCGCACCGCCGTCGGTGGAATAGCGGGCGTGGATATTATTGTAAGTGCCGTCAGACTGTCGCCACACCGCAACAACTTTGTCCCCGCTCATCGCCACCTGGGGGTAATATGCATCATAGTCAGCAGTTTCCAGCAGTTGGGCCGTTTCCCATGTCGCGCCGCCATCGGTGGAATAGTTGGAGTAGATACTAGCATAACTGCCGCTCCGCTGGTACCACACCGCAACAACTTTGTCCCCGCTCATCGCCACCTGGGGGTCATCTGCATCATAGTCAGCAGTTTCCAGCAGTTGGGCCGTTTCCCATGTCGCGCCGCCATCGGTGGAGTAGCGGGCATAGATATTATCGTCAGTGCCGTCAGACTGGGGCCACACCGCCACAACTTTGTCCCCGCTTATCGCCACCTGGGGGTAATCTGCATTATAGTCAGCAGTTTCAAGCAGTTGGGCCGTTTCCCATGTCGCGCCGCCGTCGGTGGAGCAGTTGGAATAGATACTATTGTAAGTGCCGTCCCTCTGGAGCCATACCGCCACAACTTTGTCCCCGCTTATCGCCACCTGAGGGGAATATGCATCATAGTTAGCAGTTTCCAGCATTTGGGCCGTTTCCCATGTCGCACCGCCGTCGGTGGAGCAGCTGGAATAGATATTCAAGTAACTGCCATCATACTGTTGCCACACCGCCACAACCTTGTCCCCGCTCATCGCCACCTGAGGGTCATAGGCCTCATATTCAGAAGTTTCCAGCAGTTGCGGAGCAGTATTCCAGATAAGTTCCGGAGCCCCTTCAAGAGTAGTAGATACAAACATACCGATAAACAATGTAAAACACACCATAAAGATTCTTTTCATCTGATATCCTCCATTTGACTTTGAAAAAAAAGCTGTTATCCTGCCGACCTTTTTTCACCAACAGTGATATTAAACACCCCCGCCCCGGGAATGTCAAGTTTAAATTAGCACCCACAAATACCTCATAAATACAGCAAATCCTCTCCCCACAGCAACTACAGATGATTGTTTACTATACAAGCTATCTCAAGGATTTCGGGGCTTTATTTTTTATATCAGGGGAGGGAAGGGGCGAGGATACGGTGCATTTAGGAAATAAATTTCGATTCATGATGTCAGGAAAGTGATCTACTGTGGTTCCTTTAGAACTCAGGTATGGAGAAAACAGAGGTTCGAATAGTGTTACCCAGGGGACCCGGACTTCACCTTTACATTCCAATTTGTGTATTATCGGTATGCTTCTTTTCTGTGCCTGACCCGAAAAATTCTTATCTCTCTTGCTTTATCCTTAATTTCATAAATGATGCGATAATCCCCGACTTTGAGCCTGTAATCGTTTTTGGAGCCAACTATTTTTTTGGAATGCAATGGCCTGGGATTTGTTTTCAGGTTATTAATAGAAGGAAGAAGTTTTTGAAATAAAACGGTTGGTAATTTTTTCAAATCTCTTTCAGCATGTTTTTCAATAAGAATTTCATACACTTTTGTAGTCCTGTAAAAAATTGTCAAATTTTCTAAATTTCATGGATGTTTTACGCATTGCCTTCAATGTCTTAAGGTCTGCAATATCTTCTAGTCTTTCCAGTATTTCTTCATATGTGTCCATTGACAAAATTACTCCAACAGGTTTTCCGTTCTTAACTATAATCTCTTTCGGTTTTTCCAGAAGTGTATTATCCACGTTTTCCTCCCCATTTTATATGTTACTATTTTACCATAGAATTCAGATAAGAGAAACAGCAACAAAAGAGGTTCGAATAGTGTTACCCACCCTGGGATTTTTCTCGTTTGCCTCTGAAATGAGAAAGGGGCCGGACCTTTTACAGTCCTGGCCCCTTTTATGTTTTTTAGGTTTTACCGGATCGAAACCAGCCATGCAATGGGACGAAGGACTGTTCTCACCAGCATGCGCACAGCAGGCCTTCTGCTGATGTACGATGCGGCAGATGGGCTGTGTTTGTAATACCACCTTACGAAAGCCCTGCCTGCTCTGTTTGTCAGCAGATGCCTGTCGCGGAAGTTGCGCAGTTTGACAACCTCCGAAGCCATCGGCGTTCCGTATGCCGCGGTGGCTATGAAGCAGTTACCGTTGCCGGTTCCGAAAAACGGGCATGATTTTTTGCCTTCAAACTTGCTTACAAAAGCGTCAGCAAAACCCCCGTTATATGCCGTATCATATGCGCCAGGTGTTACGGGGAAATCTGTAGAGTATGTCTCTCCAGCGACAAACAGGTTATTCCGGCTGTCCATGGCAATGGCATTAGCATAATCATAATCACCGCCGCCTAGGAAGGTAGAATAGAGAAGTTCCGTCAAGTTATTATCAAACTTGCTTATGAAGCCATCAAAAATACCATTGAAGACCGGAGCATAGGCGTCGAGTGTTGTCGGGAAAGATTCTGACTCGGTATTTCCCGCCACAAATACATTATCCTGATTGTCTATGGCGACGGCATAACCATTATCTTCATTAATGCCGCCCATGAATGTAGAAGCAAGAAGTTGTGTCAGGTCATTGTCAAATTTGCCTAAAAAAACATCACTGTGTCCGTTATACACCTCATCATAGGCGCCTGTCGTTGCAGGGAAGTTCTCTGAAGAAGTCCGTCCTGTTATAAAGACGTTGTCCTGGCTGTCTATGGTTACGGCATAACCAGTATCTTCATTAATGCCGCCCATGAATGTGGAAGCAAGCAGTTGTGTCAGGTCATTTTGAAACTTGCTTACAAAGGTGTCGCCCCCGCCGTTATATCCTTCATCATAAGCGCCGGTCGTTGCGGGGAAGTTCTCTGAAGAAGTCATTCCTGTTATAAAGACGTTGTCCTGGCTGTCTATGGCTATAGAATAAGCATAATTCCATTCACTGCCGCCTATGAAGGTTGAGGCAAGCAGTTGTGCCAGGTTTTTATCGAACTTGCCTACAAAAGCGTTGCTATTGCCGTTAAGTGTTTCAGCATATGCGCCATCCGTTACAGGGAAATCTTCTGACGAGGTAGTCCCTGCGACAAATACATTATCCATAGTGTCTATCGCAAGGCCGTCTGCACGGTCAAAGTCCTCGCCGCCCAGAAAGGTAGAGACGAGCAGTTCTGACAGACTATTATTGAATTTACCTATAAAGGCATCCCAACTGCCGCCGTTATAATTTTCATTATAAGCCTCGTCCGTTGCAGGAAAGTCTTCTGAAGATGTTTGTCCTGCAAACAGGATATTGTTTTCTTTGTCTATAACCATGAAGTTAATAGTATCGTTGCTATCGCCTCCTATAAAGGTGGAAGCAAGCAGTTGTGTCAGGTCATTATTAAACTTGCTTATAAAGACATCATTGGCTCCCCCCTTATACTCTGTCTCGTAGGCACCCTGTGTTGTCGGGAAGTCTTCTGATGCAGTATTCCCTGCTACAAAGATATTGTCGTTGCTGTCTATGGCGATAGTTGTGGCATAATCAGAATAGCTGCCGCCTATGAAGGTTGAGGCAAGCAAGGGGTCTATCACAAGCGGCTTTCTCCTGTCATACCTGTTTACGGCAAAGGAATAGGTGTCTTCGGAAATAATCCTATAAGAAGTTTTAATCCCTTTCATGCCTCCCCGTATTTTCTGGTATGCAAAAGGTTTTGTGAAAGATATATCTCCGAGTTCGGTCTTTACCACCAACTGTCCGTCTTTGTCTACTTCCAGTCCATGTCCTCCCTCAACCTTTATCCGGATGTCTTTTACTGCTCCGCCCGGCATGACATGAAAAATCTTTTCGGCATTATTGCCCCGTGCACGAAGGGTCAACTCTATGTTCTCGTATACCTCTCCGAGGCTGACTGCATTGTAGGATTCAATATTCCTCTGCCACTTTGCCGGGTCATTTCCCTTAAAATAGTTTATCCTTGCCGATGTTTTTTCCCGTCCTGTTACATCTGCCTGTCCCGCTCCTACAAGATACTCTTTCAATGCTACGCCTATAACTGTCTCTTTCCGTATTCCTGCACGTACTCCTTTTTTCCCGGTATTCCCCGCCCCTTCGGATACCTTGGGCAGAGAGTAGACTGTTTCTCCCTTATCCGTTACAAAAAGAGTGCCGCCGAATGTCCGCGCGTAATACGCCACTTCCCCTGGATACTGTCCGCTGTTCTTGAGAAAGGGGATGCTTGCCAAAGAGAGCTTTAACTTAACCTGCTGTTCTTCAACAGCCCTGTCTGAAACAGCGGCGAAACTTATGCCCACAAACAGAATCATCAAAATACCGAATATCTTTTTCAATGCCAACACTCCTTTCGGGTTTTTACCCGTTGTTTAAGCAGGAACATAAAGCTGACATTTTTTATATGATGAAACCTTTTTCAGTTGTTGTCAATTATTTTTTATCTTGCAGAAGGAGAGGCAGGCGTTTATTTTCTCAAGAAACTCTGGATGGGCAATAACAGAGGTTTGAACCTGCTCCCCCAGGGACCCAGTTTCGTAATCTTCTTTGAAGTGAAGGGGATGAGAAGAGAGCGAAGACGTTTGGCTCCAATGAGTAAGAGGAGCCGTACGAATGGCCGACCCGAGCCGTATTGGGAGGCGAGCGGCGCCGGTCCAACTGAAGATTCTTCCTTATTGAACCGAGAGCGTGTGCAGTATTTCTGGAAAAGATAATCTAAGATATATTGTTATCTGGATTTCCTGTATATATCTTTCCTATGTCCGATTGCTTCTGCAAAGATTTCGTCTTTTTCTATTGTGTAAATAATCCGATAATCTCCGACCCTGTAGGAAAATTCCCCTGTTAGCTCTCCGGTTAGTTTTTTACCTGCAAAAGGACTATCTTTCAATATACGCAGTTTTTCTTTAACTCTTATCTGAATTTTTTGTGGCGACTTCTCGTATTTCTTTAGAAATGCATTTGTCAGAAAGAGTTGATATTTCACTGATTGCTCCCAAAATATTCTTCGTATGAGCTGTACCTTCTATTTTTTATATCTTCTTTGGCCGCGACTATATCTCTGAGTAATTTCCTGTCAGCCAGTATTTCCAGAGTTTCAATTTCTTCCAGACTAACTATTATTGCTTTTGCTTTTGACCTTTGAGTTATAATATATCTTTCTCCCAGTGAAATTTCTTTTATTATTTGCGGCAGTTTTTCTCTTGTTGCCACAATTCCTATAACTTTATCCATAAGTAACACCTCCGTTATTAATTGTACGGTTAATCGTACACATTGTCAATGGATGGAAAAGCAAAAGAGGTTCTAATAGTGTTACCCAGGGGACCCAGCTGCTTTTCCCGATTTTAATGTTGTGGAATGTTCTTGAGAGAATCTGCATCCGCTTTGTCTTTCAATCTTCCTGTAGATTCTTTATTTTTTATCAGGTTTTCCTTGGAAAGAAAAGGTATCTCCAGATCTTCAAGCAGGATTATCTGTTTTGTTTCATAAGCAGTGTTAAAGTCAACGCCGTCAATATGGGTAATAATGTCTATTCTGCGCGGCACAACGCCTATCTGGAATACTATCTCTTTTTCCGCAAAGGTCTTTTCATCGATATCTTTCAGGTATGTACCGAAGTCAATAAGAGATTTATAGACTTTTTTTGAATTTTCAGCGCTTGCTTCAACCCATATGTCGAAGTCTCCTGTCGCCCTCGGATATCCATGGGCGGCCATTGCATAGGCTCCGACCACAAGAAATTTAACCCTGTTTTTTAAGAAGATTTGTAATATGTCTTTGTAGTCTTCGTTTAACATAGTATGAATCCCTGATTGACCAGAGTTCTTCCGTCAACGGCCACATGAAGGATATGCATTCCAAGGGAGATGCATCTGTATAGGAGTCATTCTCTTTAGACATTTTCTTAAGTCTTGTCTTAGTTTTCATTACTGTTTTCATAAATATATTATAGCATAAATGACAGGGAAATAGAAGCAAAAATGGAGGGTTCAGGATTTGAGACTAAATATCCCAAAGGCATTGCTTATCTTCTATATTCCTGTAAAAAGTCTTCTAATTTTCTGAACTTTAGAGAATTTTGTCTCATTGCTTTTAACATTTTCAGGTCTTCAATGTCTTTCAACCTCTCAAGGATTTCTTCATATGTTTCTATAGACAAAATTACTCCAACAGATTTTCCGTTTTTAACTATAAGCTCTTTTGGCATATACATAAGTGCATTTTCCGTCATTTCCTTTACTGATTTTTTTGATGTTTTACTATAGATGCAGAATTCAGACAATGAAAAGGGTCAAAATCTTTATCCTTAGCTGCTCGTTTTTTCCCTCCTGCGCGGCTGTTTTAAAAACCGGTAATAAAAATTCTGTAGTGAGGAAAGTTACGCGACAATTTCAGCGCGGAGTCCGCCAACGCTTTAGTGGAGGAAATGGCCGACCCGATGCGTTTCGAAAGCCGAGACGGCGCCGAATCCCCCTATGGAATCAGGTCTACCTGAAAGCGTTGCTGCACAAGGGTTTGCAGTGATATAAGTATTTGGAATGATACTACCAGACCTCATTCTTACTGCCGATTTTATCTGCGGGAATTAGAGAATTTGACAGGGCAGGGATGCTGTGAAAAAATATATTTTAACTTTACTTGTGTGGATAACTGGAATAAATAGACGAAAGGATATTGCAACAAAATTGCTCCTGTTTCCCGTTCATCCAGAAGAAAAACAGTATTCCATCAATTATTTACCGGCCGAGAGGCATAGATCATGAAAGAAATTTGGATTGCATTTGGATTAACGTTTTTCGCGGGAATGGCTACCGGGATCGGCAGTGTCATCGCGTTCACTGCAAAGAGAACGAACTATCGTTTTCTCTCTATGGCAACGGGGTTCTCGGCAGGCGTGATGCTCTATGTTTCATTTGTGGAGATATTCGTCAAGGCCGGAGAATCTGTTGCGCAACGATATGGCGACTACTGGGGACACTGGATCAACGCCGCCTCATTCTTCGGCGGGATGTTGCTGATCGGGGTGATCGACAACTTGATCCCAGCCGCCGAGAACCCGCACGAAACGCACGCGGAAGCCGAGACCATGCCGCTCCACAATCCGCTCGCGTTCCCACCCGACTTCCGCAAAGCCGCGGCAGGTGAATCAGCGCGGGGAGAAGGGTTTCACGATCACAGCGTCAGGCATCATAAGCTGATGCGGATGGGGGTGTTCACGGCCATAGCCATAGGCATTCACAATTTTCCGGAAGGCTTGGCCACATTCCTTGCCGTCCTGCATGATCCACACCTGGGCCTCGCCATTGCAGTTGCGATTGCACTGCACAACATTCCCGAAGGGATCAGTGTATCGGTTCCGATCTTCTACGCCACAGGAAGCCGTAAGAGAGCATTCGTCTACTCTGTGCTCAGCGGATTGGCCGAGCCGATCGGGGCCGGCATTGGATACCTTGCGATCCGGTTGTTCCTGGCAGGCAACGCCGGGGTGATTCCGTCGGAGGTAATGGGTATTCTTTTCGGGGGCGTGGCGGGCATTATGGTGTACATCAGCCTGGATGAATTACTTCCGACAAGCAGGGCATACGGAAAAGGTCACGACAGTCTATTCGGACTGGTAGCAGGCATGCTGGTGATGGCTTTGAGTCTGTTGTTGATGAAGCAATGAACACACGGCGGCCAACAACTGTTTGGCCTCCTACGCCGGTTCTGCTACGCTCCACCTGCGAGGTTACGGCGGCCCGTTGGCTCCGGGAGAAGACAGAAAGGATAACCAGATTGTAGAACCCAAACCGCAAATACCGGATTGTCTAGAATAGCAGTTTGGATCGTCCCGTTTTATAAATGGCGGCGCTCCCCGCCAGCCTTTTTTTGATAAGATAGGAGCGTCCGAATCAATCAGGACGCCCCAAAAGGACATGTTACTTAAGAAATTTTGAAACAAACGGAGATGTTTCTCCCCAACGCAGGAAATGCCCTGAGGGCCCTTCTCCGACGAACTCGGAAAACCATGATTCATGTTCAATTTCCTCGTTGAGTATCGCAAGGGCAAGGCCATAAATGCGCGGCATGAGAGCTCCAAAATGATTGCGGTCCTCTATCCTTGCCGTTTCCGCTATCTCTTTTACTCCTTCTCCCGAAAGCCCGATAAGATTCGCCCGCAATATCGTGTAATAATAAGTTGTCAGCTCTGCGGACGCGTTCTTTATCAAGAGCTCCAGCAACTTATCCACATCCACGCCTGCCTTCTTTACCATTTCTATTGCTACCTTTGCCATTGCATCCTTCTTTTTTGCGCCTCCCCAGAAGACCACCTTGTCTCCGATGCTCTGGATGTCATATTATGCCTCCCCTTGGAATTGCAGGCATTAATCTTCTTGTATGATAATATTTTGCATCTTTAAAATTATCCGATTTAAATCCGCATTTGCAAAACAACTTTTTTTTGACATAAAATTACATCCGTGTAAAATTTTTAAAACAAGTCCTGCATCCCGGGCAGGTTAAGAAAAATGACGGGGGAGCAATAGAGCAGGGTTTCCTTTTTAGCGGTTCGTGCAGGACGGAGATTTTTACCGTACAGACATAAAAAAACAGCCCCCGAAAGAGAGGAATGGAATGGAATATAAAAAGGATTTTGAAGGATTAATGCCGTATTACGAAGCGTTTTGGAACTGCGGGGTGCTTGACCGCGTGGCTGTTTCAATCACCGCCCCTCGGGAAGGGAAACGGAGTGAATGGGGGAATTGGTTCAAGCCTTCTTTTGTGGCGACAGAGAGAGCGGAAAAAGTTCTTGACTGTTTTGAAAAAGAAACGGAGCATACTTATTACGGCGGGCTTGCGGCACCTTTATTCTGGCCCAACCTGGGACCGGACGTTTTTTCGGCTTTTTTGGGAGTAAAAATGAACTATTCAAAAGATTCCGATGATACGTCCTGGGCGGACTGGGCCCATCCGTTTCTTGACAGCTACGCAAAGGTAGAAGACCTGCGCATATCGGATGAAAACTCTTTTTATAAAAAGAACATGGAACTGATACGGCTTGCCGCGGAAAAGGGGAGAGGCAGGTATCTTACCGGCGCTACCGACATGCATGCCGGTTTTGACTCGCTTGCCGTACTCCGGGGAGGGCCTGATAAGGCGGTACTGGACCTTCTGGATAACCCGGATGGTGTTAAAAAGGCGATGAGAGTGCTTTACAAGGCATGGCGAAAAGTCTACGAGGACTATTATGCCATAGTCAAGGATATACAGCCCGGGACTACGACATGGATGCCCATATTTGCCCCGGGAAGGATGTACGCGGTCCAGAACGATTTTTCATGCCTGGTTTCGCCGGCGATGTACAGGGAATTTTTCCTTGAAGAACTTGTTTCCGAGATAGAAAGCCTTGATTACTCTATCTATCACCTGGACGGGATGGAAGCGCTCCAGCATCTTGACATTCTGTTGGAAATTCCTAAGCTGAATGCGATACAGTGGGTATCGGGAGCGCGCTTTGCAGATTCGGGAATTGCAAAATGGCTGTCCCTTTACAAGAGGATACAGGAAAAGAAAAAAGCGATTGTGGTTTATCCTAAAATTGATGAAATTAATCTCGTGCTTGAAAACCTGAAGCCTGAAGGACTTCTGATATCAACCGAGGCCGGTTCGGAACAGGAGGCGGAGGCGGTTCTTAAGAATCTTGGGTGGTGAAAGAGTCCTGCTCTTTACGGCGTATTAAAGAGAAATTCTTAACTGTCCGGGAAAATGTTTCTGAGGAGATGAAAAAATGTATGAATCAAAAACTTTTGTTTATCATGGTCCGGGGGTTGTAAGATGCGAAACAAGAAATATTGAGGGTGGGCCTGAAGACGTTATTGTCAAAATACGGGCTTCCGCCCGCTGCGGAACCGACAAGACCATATTTTATAAAGGGCATTACAAGGTTAACCCGCCTGCAGTGCTTGGACATGAGGTATCTGCTGAAATCGTTCAGATAGGCCCAAAGGTAAAGGATTTGAAAAACGGAATAGGATACAGGGAAGGGGAAAAGATAAGTTTTGATCTGAAGGTCGGAGACAGGGTAACCGTCCAATCCCGCATAGCAAGGTATGAAAACGGCCTGATGCTGTTAAGCGACCCGATAACCATTTTAAGTTTTATTATTCCAGGAGGTTACTCCCAGTATATGAAAATCCCAAAGGAACTTATTTTGTCCGGCTCGGTGGTTAAAATTCCAGAATCCGTGAGCGATGAAAATGCGGCTCTCGCGGAACCTGCCGCCTGCGCCCTTGAATCTATTTTCGCCACCCCGCATCCCGTCGGAGTGGACAGGGAAGGGAGGCATATTTACCGCTCGGGTATTAAAAAAGGAGGAAATGCCTGTGTAATAGGATCCGGAACAGTAAGCATGATATATGCCCTTCTGTGCCGGCTTGAAGAGGCAAAAAACATATTTATTATTGTGCGTTCTGAAAGCAAGGCGGAAACGGTAAGAAAAATCATGGGCGGCGGGTTTAAAATTATCGTTGTTGGAGATTACGGTAAAAAGCCTATGGAGGAAAAGCTAAGGGAGGAAGAAAAAATTGTCGGAAGACTTAAGGACGAAACGGGCGGATATCTTTTTGACGACGTCATCCCCGCATGCCCGAGTTCCGACGCCCAGAGGCTGATGTTGAAGCTTTATACGCTTCAGGGGTATGCCGTGGGGGCCTGTTTCGGCGGCACGCATGAGCTGGTGGACGGTGCGGATATTGACCAGAATCATTACAGAAGCGCCAAGACCGTAGGAACGTCGGGATGTTCCACCAGGGCAATGGAAACAATCGTCCGCTGGCTGGGAGAGGGGAAAATATCTTTCAAAGGTTTTAGCAATCCGAAACATTTCACCTTTGCGGATAAACCGGAAGAATTTTTTACTGCCGAAGGGCTGAAGCCTTTGCTTTATCCGTGGGAATAAACCATGAAAGAGAAAATTTTGATCTTTGGAGCAGGGGCGTTATCCCTTGGTTTTCTGGGACCGCTGCTTTCAGAGGATTACGATTTGATATTTTGCGACGTGGCAATTAAAAAAGATTTAATAAGATTTCTTCGGAAGGAACACCAATATTCAATAAACGTATGTTCGGATAAGATTGTTCCGACTGCGGTTTGCGGCGTAACAGCCTTCAACCTTTCCGACAAGGCGGAAAAAGAAGAAGTGAAAAAAATATTGCAGGGTGTTAAGATTGTCTTTACCGCCGTGGGCACGAAAGGGATAGACGAGACCATGAGTTTCATCAGGGAAAACGGCGGGAAGGGCAGAAGTAGGAAGCTGTACGTGTTTTCCGCCGAAAATGACAAGGGCGCCGTCAAGAGATGGACAGGCGAAACCGGGGAAAATGTGCAGTTGTGCGATACAATCATGGGGAGGATGTGCAGGATTGATTATGCCGGGGAAAAGTACCGGAGCATCTTCCCTGATTTTGATGAAGCGGTTATTGCGGAAGATTTCTACGGCCTGCCGGTTCTTTCTGCAATTCATAGTGAGGCAGATTTACAAGGAGCGGAGTGGCAGGCAATGCCCGAAAGGGAGTTTGAAGCAAAATCGCGCCTTAAATTGTTCGGACACAACGGCGCGCACGCCTATTTATCGTATTTCGGTTTCTTGCAAGGATTGAAATACTTTTATGAGTCCGATTCCGGACTTCTTACGGAAGCGGAAAGTTTTCTTGACAGAGAAATAATTCCTTCCCTGCTTAAGAGTTACGGAGACGTATTCGGCGGAGATGAGCTGGAGGTCTACTGTAAAAAATTGATTTCACGGATTACAAGCAGGACTTTTGCAGACACTATTGAGAGGGGCACGAGGGATTCGCTGAAAAAAATTACTTCGGGAGAGAGGCTTGCGGAGGGGGCGGCATTTGTGTTGAAAAACGGAATTGCCCCGGAATATTTTTGCAGAATCATTTCTGCCGGAATAATGATTAACGTGCGGGGCGGGTTGCTGTTCGGCTCCCCGGATAAAATCATTTCGGAAGATTGCAAAATCAAGGATAAAGAACTGGCAGTCCTGATTAAAAAAGCAATGCAGTCAATGACCTCCTAAAAAAAACTTGACAAAATTTTTTTTTGTGATATAGTATATAACGAAGCATATGAAACATAACATATGACATTAAAATGAATCACGACAAAAAAAGAACGCCAAGAAGGAAGATGCAGGATACGACACTCAGGGAAATAAGCGAGATAACCGGTTTTGCGTGTTCCACCGTATCGGCGGTTTTAAATGACGACAGCAAGTGTTATGCCAGCGTTAAAACCAAGGAAAAAATTTTAAAAGCCGCCGGTGAACTGAATTATCATCCCAATCTTCTCTACCGCGGCCTGCGGGCCAAAAAAACCAACACCATAGGATTGATTGTCCCCAATCTGCACGTCAATGTTTCCATTGCCAGCATAGAGTTGATTGAAGATCTGGCTTGGAAAGCGGGTTACCACCTTTTTCTCGGATACAGCAAGAACGACGTGGATAAGGAAGAAGTTTTGCTTAAGGACTTTATAAGCAGGCGCGTGGACGGTATCATTCTTGTCGTCGGCGTGGAAAGAAGGTGCAGGCCGGAACTGCAGTATCTGCTGGAACAGGATTTTCCTCTTGTAACCATAGGGAAGCTGGCCCATTTTGATTGTTCCTTTGTTACAACCGACTATTACTGGGGCGGACAGTTAGCAGCCCGGCATCTTAACGATGCAGGCCATAAGAAGGTACTTTTGTTTGATGAATTTCCCCCGCCCTCAGCCAGTTTAAGGATGAACGGTTTCAGGGATACGGCTAAGAAATATAACATGAAAATTGATGAAGTCTTCCTGGTGAACGGGAAAATGGAGAAGAAGATGGCTGTGTTTTCGGAAGAATACCTGATAACCGAAAGCGTTTCTATTTTTAAAAAACTGTTAAAAAGCAAAGGTCCGACAGGGGTATTTGCAGCAAATGATGCAATGGCGCTGGGTGTCCTGAAGGCGGCGCGTGAAATGGGCATCGGGGTTCCGGATGAGCTCTCGGTTATCGGTTTTGACGATACACCCATAGCCGCCTTTGCCTCTGTTCCAATCACCACAATCAGGCAGAAGAAAGAGGAGATGAGCAGAAAGGTTGTAAAGCTTCTGATGGATAAAATTGAGGGGGAAGAGGAAATACTTCAGGAATACATTCTTCCTGAACTTGTTGTCCGGTCTTCAACAGGATCGGCAAAAGAGGGCCGTTAAGATGTTCACGGATGAAGCTTTATTTCAAGGCAGTTCCCCTTTTTTATCAGAGCTTAGGGGGAGAAATTGTTCCTCCGGGGCTCTGTTTATATAAATAACGTTAAACATTGAAAGTCCCCAAAACTATACGGGGATAAGGGAGGAGTAAAATGGTCAGGATGAAAAGGCAGTTGAGCGGTAGCAGGGAAGGCTTCACGCTGATAGAGCTGCTTGTGGTGGTGGCTATCATAGCAATACTGGCGGCAATGCTTCTGCCGGCTCTGAGCAGAGCGCGTGAGAGAGCCAGGGCGGCGGTTTGCTTAAGCAACCTCAAGCAGATAGGTCTGGCGATGTTTATGTATGCGGACGACTGGTTTGAATACTTCGGACCGAGTGCAAAACTCGAAGGTAACAAAACTATAGAAGCCCCTTATATAGCCTACGGAGCTCCGAGGAAACTGTGGAAATGCCCCAGCGACAGGCTTCCGCGAACATATCAGGCTCCCGAAAGTGCCGCATACGGGCCCAGAAGCTATGCTATAACCAATGGGATTATAGGCTGGAATGTGGATCCCGTAAAGAGGCCCAGAATAAACCAGCAGTCGACAACCTCACTGATTTGCGACTATTGGCACGAACAGAACAATATGTACGGGACCCGGCAGTGTATCGTTGACTATAATTACGTTCAGGATCCGCCCGGTGGCGGGAGGTTCCGGTATCATAATGACGGAGCAAACTATTTCTTTGTTGACGGCCATGCCAGCTGGTACGGGCTCGACCCCACGTTCGGTTTCAACTGGACGACATACGGAGATTATAACAAAAACTTTTTCTGTCTTTGGTAATAACGGAAATTTCTGTACGGCAGAGAATTATCTCAATAAAGGCTGACCGTCTTGTTTCAATCAAAACAAAGGGCGCTCCTTTTTTGAAGAGCGCCCTTTGTCTTATCTGAAAAGATTGATTTAAGTACGGGAAGCAAGACGGAGGACAGGCCATATGAAAATTAACCACATAATTTTTCTGATTCATCCCGGCATTTATGAAATGCTGAATGAAAAAGACCCGGAGAGCATCCGCAGTGGTAATTACGGGTTGTGTCTTGAGCGGGAGCGCGAAATCAGGCAGAGATGGCTTGATGAATCCGCGTCCCTGAACGCCGGAACGCTTCTCCTTCAGCTTTACGGTTCAGTGCCCCTGAATGAAATTTTCAAGGGGAAACTCGGAGAGGCGAACGTCTGCTATGTCCGTGCGGAAGTTCCTTCCGGCGGTTTTACGGGAGATGCGCTTCAGCGCGAATACCACCGACGGCTGACGGAATGCATACGTTCACACATGGAGCGGTTCGGCCTTGCGATGGATGCGGAAACAATAACCTCGGAAATCTGGGGACAGTCTTTTGAAGGATGCGCTCCCGGTTATGCAAGCGCTTTTGCCGAGAACCTGCAGCTCAAGGCGGCTCCCCGGATGCGCTTTGAGATGACAGGCTATGATTCCTGTTTCCTGTACGGAGCCAAAAGGTGGGAATCAGCCCGCCTGAACGGCACTGATATTGAGGTCTGGCTGTTTGAGTGTTACGACGGCACCGCCGCGGCTATCTTTCAGGCGCGCCTTCATGCCCAGTGGCTTGACAAACGTCCTATCCGCCTGCAGTTGAATCCGTCGCGTCTGCTTGTCTGCAATAAGCGGGGGCACACCGTATGGCCGCTCAAACCTTTTAAAAAAGGGGACGATGAAAACCCGTGCGCCTATCAGCTTACCACCTCCGATTCTTACTGGGTCCGCTCGGTGAATATGAATTTTGAAGATTTCCGCAAGGTTGTCACTTCTGCCGCAGTCGCAGGTTGAATTCAATTAATCCGCGGGTGTGTCAAGAAACAGATGAAAAATTTGAAGGAGCACCCCCTCCTTTTGGAAAGGAGGGGCGGGGAGGATTTATAAATTCCCCTTAGTCCCCCTTTTCCAAAGGGGGATACAGGATGATAAAAAAGGAGGGAGGTCTATAAATACTTCTTAAATCATTGAAATACTAAGATAAAGACTATTAAAAACATAGCCAAATTTGACAGAACGTAATCCGGACAGGGAGGGAGGAATGGAGAGAAATAAATTCAGGCATGTTTTTGCGGGGAAGCCCGCGAACCGGATACCGCTGATTATACTTGCTTTGCTTCTGCTTGCCTCCGGGAAGGGGTTTGCCGAATGGCCCGCATGGATTGAAAAAGAAAAAATACGCGGCGGGTACCAGGGCGGCTATATTGACAGCGACGAGCATTTTGCCAGGCTTGCCGCTCACGGCATCAACACTCTTTTACTCTCTTTTGCGTCGCTGGATATAGATGCGACGGATGAGATTGCACTTATGAAAAAGCAGGCTGACAGGTGTTCCGGCCTGGGCCTGCATATGTTTGTCTGTGTGCGGCTGTGCGGGGATAAGGCCGAACTGCGCTACCTGGTACCGGGCGGCCGCTGTTATGTGGGCGGCAAAGGCGGAGCCCTTACCAAAACTCCCTGTCCCGTAGACCCTGTTTTCTGGGATAATGTGGTCACAAAGCGGGCACAGCTGGCGGCTGAACATTCGTTGATGCACAAGATAGACGGGTTTGCACTGGACCCGGAGATGTACAGCGCTGATATGGCAAATTTCCCGGGCTACTGCTACTGTGAGTATTGCTTCCGCGAATTTTTTCAGCACCGCGGCTTGCAGGTTGATGTTCCGTCTCCGGAAAAACGGTCTGCATGGCTTAAAGATAACGGTTTGCTGGAAACATACCAGAGATGGCAGGAAGAACAGGCACAGGGACTTGCCGTGAAAACCATGCAGGCGGTACACAAGATAAACCCCGGTATGGTAATAGGAGTTTTATCCCTGGATGACCGCAGCTGGTATTCCAATGCGTGGGCTCGCGGTTTCGGCTCTCCGGAGATGCCTGTCATCGCTTTTTCGGAGAATACGTACTCTACGGGCGCGGATAAATACCTTGTGCGAACCAAAGAACACTTTAAGTTGATTAATGCTAACGCGTTATTGTGCCCGGGTATGTGGCTCCGCCAGTTCAAGGTATCCGATATAGCAAGCCAGCTGTTCTACATGGCGCAGGATACCGCCGGATATTGGGTTTTTACCACCTACGGCCTTGTCTTGCCTCCTGAAGAGGTGCCCACAAACCACTATACGTGGCTGCCTCCGCACCAGCAGTACCTTGATGCGTTTCTCCTTGCAGGCAAAGAGCTTGACCGGCAGGCTAAAGAAGGCGATGCGTTCGTGCCGAAATTAAAACTTGCAAGCAGGCAGGAAACGCCCCGTTCAGCCCTGGAAAACGCAGGGTTGCTCGGCCCTGCGCCGGCAGAGCTGATTCCTCTTGACCCCGCGGGACAGGAGTCCCGTCCCATGCAGGAGGCGACACGCCTGCGCTACCAGGCGGTTTTTTATATTCCGGCTGCAGCCGGCGGCAACATAAAAGCCAGGTTATCCGCCTACAAAGAAGGAGATTCCGAACTGATGCCGGTATACGGCCTGCTCTCGCCCTGCGGGAAGGTTGCGGCTGAAGGCATGCTTTCTTTTGAAAATCCGGTTCTGCTGGACGTGCCTGCTGAAGAAACAGGCCTGTACAAGCTGGCGCTTGCCGGACGCCACAGCTATTCCGCCGCCATAGATATGCCGCATGCGGTCCAGAGCGTAAACGATACGGTTTCCGCGGTGAAGCATACGGCCGTAATGTACTTTTATGTTCCGCCTGACTGCGCCGAGTTCTTTATCAAGGCATCAACCCCTTATGCGGCGGAACGGGCAAAACTGACAGTATGGGATTCTGACGGGAAAGAAGCGGCCGCCGCGGAGACGTTTGAGACGACGCCTGCCATTGCTACTCTGCATCCCGCTCCGGACCAGCGCGGAAAGGTGTGGTCGTTCAGGATGATACCGAGCTATTCGGTTAACCTTGCATGGGATGACAGGCTTCCGCCTTACCTCTCCGAGAGCCCTGAGTCGCTTATGTTGCCTGCAGGGAAGAAGAATGCCTCTGAACCGGATAAAAAAGGCGCCGCGCTCCCCGGAACGCAGACTGAAAAAGGAGTGTTTATAAGGCTTGAGTCAAATTCCGGGGATTACGTTGCAGTCAACGGGGTTTACGATTACGCTACGGTTAAAGACGGGATAAGGGACGTCATCCTGCCGGACGGAGAGCATACCCTGTCCTATTACCGCGCCGAGGGGATTAAAACCTATTACGAAGCAAAGATTACGGTTGAAAAAGGCACGGTTGCCAAGATTGCCGATACTGCCCGTGCATCCAGCTGGCGTATAGCGGATAGTGCTACCGTCTCATCCCGGGGGCCGGATGTGAAGATTATCGGAAAGCCCGGCCAGAGTATTTACTACGGCCGGCTCAACGGCCCGATGTCCGGAAGCACGGCGGGCGAGGCTGAAATAAGGCTGAGCGAGGGAGACTGGGTTATTTACTGCAGTGACTGGACCGATTACTATTGGGCGAGGATTACGATTGCCGGCGGCGTTGTGGAGAGCGTTGACGATACACACGGCGGCGGGAAGTCCGGCTGGCGCAAGGTGGACGATACCACGGTTTCAATCAGATGAAAAGCTGCAATTAAGGTACTGTCAAAAAACAGATGAAAAATTTAAAGGAGCCCCCCCCTCCTTTTGGAAAGGAGGGATGGGGAGGATTTATAAACCCCCCTTAGTCCCCCTTTTCCAAAGGGGGATACAGGATGATAAAAAAGG
>JAFGKM010000006.1 GCA_016928555.1 Candidatus Omnitrophota bacterium
GAAAGACCCGCAGGCTAAAGACCTGCGGCTACCATATAAACAAATTACTTCTGTCGGAATTTCAATTCTGCCTTTTAAAAAAAGACTTGACATTTCTATCTATATATGATAATATTGTTACCAAAAATAGCTTAGTTAAAAAAGATGAAAAAAATTAACGTTTTTAAAAAAGGTATTGTTATTTACATCCTTAGAATTATTCCTGCTATCCTTCTGCTTGTAACAGGCACGGCATACGCCGTCATAGCCGCGGATTCAGGCATACCGAAAATTGTCGTTTACGGAGGAGATTATAATTTTCCTCCCTTTGAATATATTGACAAAAACGGAAAACCGGCTGGATTTAACATTGAAATTATTAAGGCTGTTGCCGAAGAATCCGGATGGGAGGTCAAATTCCGTCTGGAATCATGGGAAAGAATCTTGAAGGAGTTTAAAGAAGGCAGAATTGACATCACAGATATGTTTTACTCAAAAGAGAGGGAATCTTTTGCAAATTTCAGCCATCCCTTTACAATACTCTATCATCTTGCTTTCGTCAGACAGGAGGACAGCATCAGGGTATCTTCATTACAGGACCTTAACAATATTAATGTTCTTGTTCAGAAGGATTCCTACGCACATGACGCTCTTTTGAAGGTTGTCGGACATAAAAATATCATCCCTGTGGATACCGAACCCGAAGCCATATTTCTTCTGAACTCCGGACAAGGCAGCTGTGCTTTCGTCTCACGCATAGGCGGATACGAGACTATATACGGCCACGGACTCTCCGGTATAATCGCAGCCAGTTTTCCTTTACTCCCTGTGGAATACTGTTTTGCGGTCAGGAAAAACGCCCCTTCACTCCTGAAGCAGTTGAACGTAGAACTGAACAATATAAAAACGAGCGGAAGATATGAAGAGATTGACAACTACTGGCTGGAGAGATTCCGAAAGGCGCCTTCCTTTGGCGAAGCTGTTAGCAGAATCTCATGGATACTTGCGTTCCTTGTATCTGTTACAGCGAGTATTATATTGTGGGTTTTTTCCTTACGCAGGATTGTAAGAAAACAGACAGAAAAAATGCGGGGGGATGTCGAAAAAATAGGCGCATCCGAAAAAAAGATAGCGCATCTGAATAGAACCTTGAAAGCCATACGGAACATCAACCGGCTGATAGTAACGGAAAAAGACCCTTGCGTGCTCATAAAAAACGCATGCAGGTTTCTTGTTGCCCCCGAGAGTTATAAAACCGCCATGATAGTCCTTGTGGATAAAAACGGCACTCCGTACCAGTACTGCCAGTCCGGCTTCGGGGAAGGGTTCAGAAGCATGGAGCAGCAGCTTAATAGCGGAAAATTTCCTCCCTGCTATGTAAAATGCCTTTCACAAGGAGGAGCTTATATAATTTCAAACGCCTCTGAAGAATGCAAAGGATGCTGTCTCCGCGACTGCTATCCTGCAAAGAAAATGATGTGTTCAAAGATGGAATACGGGAGAAGCGTGTGGGGATTTATTGTCATCTCTTTCTCATCTGAAGATATCAACGAACGCGAGGAACGACTGCTTCTTGAGGAAGTGGCGGGAGATATGGCTTACGCCCTGCACGGGATTCACGCCGAAAGAGCAAGAAGGCGGGCAGAGGAAAAACTTAAAAAATCAGAAGAGCAATACCGCTCTCTCTTTGAGGAGACAAAGGACATTATCTGCATCTGTTCGCCGAAAGGAAAATTCGTTGACATCAATCCCGCAGGCGTACATGCCTTCGGATATTCGTCAAAGGAAGAGATGCTCGGACTGGACATGGAGAAAGATGTATACTGGAACCCTGAAGAAGGGGGAAAGCTGAAAAGGATCCTGGATAAAGACGGGTTTATAAAAGATTTAGAGTTTGAGATGAAGAAAAAAAGCGGAGATAAGCTGATTATAAGGCTCACGGCCACGGCTTCCGCGGACAAAAACGGAAAGATTGCAAATTACACGGTAATAGGCAGGGATATAACCGAGCAGAAACGCATCGGACAGCAGTTGATTCAAACCGAAAAAATGGCGGCTATGGGCGAACTGGTCTCCGGAGTGGCGCATGAAATAAACAACCCGCTCACCGCCATGCTCGGCTTCACCGAACTTATCCTTAAGACTAACGAAAGCATAGATAATGAGCTAAAGCAGGATATAGGCAAAATTCACGACGCCGCAATGCGGGTATATAAGATCACCACGGGCCTTTTGCGTTTTGCCCGCAGGGAAAAACCCATGAAAAAGAAGGTGGGGATAAACAAACTCGTGGAGGAATCCCTTTCGCTGAAAGAATATCACTTGAAGGTGAAAAATATTTCCGTAAGCAAGTCACTTCAGGAAAACCTTCCTGAGGTAAATGCAGATACAAAACAGATAGAACAGGTTTTTCTCAACATAATGAACAACGCTGAATACGCCATGTCTGAAAAAACGGAAGGAGGATGCCTGACTATCCGCACGTCCCTTGAAGACGGCTTTATGAAAATTGAATTTTTGGATACGGGCCCGGGCATACCTGAAAAAAACATTAAAAAGATTTTCAATCCTTTCTTCACAACCAAGCCGGCGGATAAAGGCACGGGATTGGGACTCTCCGTAAGTTACGGTATAATAAAAGAACACGGCGGCGACATATATGCCGAAAACAGGAGTGAAGGCGGCGCGGCTTTCACGATATTCCTGCCCGCCGGAGAGGATCATGGAAAATGAGAAAATCCTGATAGTTGACGATGAACAGCCCGTGAGGGAATACCTGGAAAGGACGCTCAAGCATCTGGGCTATGAAATAGCCGGATGCATCGACAATGCCGATACCGCTCTGGACATATTAAAAAAGGGAGATATTGCACTTCTCCTTACGGACCTGCATATGCCGGGGAAAAGCGGAATGTACCTTTTGAACAAACTCAAAGGGCTCAATATCAATGCCAGCGCCATAGTTCTCACCGCAAGCCAGAACCTTGAAGACGCAATCTCGGCACTCAACCTCGGCGCCGACAGGTACATACTCAAGCCCATGCGGATTGAAGAAATAGCCCATACGGTGAAAAGCGTTCTGGAAAAAAGGCGGCTGGTGATGGAAAACATGGAATATCAGGAACACCTGGAGACTAAGGTGCTTCTGCGTACTAAAGAACTCAGAAAAACTATGGACGCTCTCAATGCGTCAAAAGATTACATAAAACGCTCTTATATAGAGAGCATTCAGCGGCTGACGGTAGTGGCGGAATATAAAGACGAACAAACCGGGTCGCATCTCAGGCGCATAGGCCTTTATGTAAAACTCATGGCGGAAGAGTTAGGGCTCTCTTCAGAAGAAACCGAGATACTTTACATCTCCAGCCCCATGCATGACCTTGGGAAAATCAGCATACCGGACAGAGTCCTTTTGAAACCCGGCCCGTTAACGCCCGAGGAATTTGAAATAGTAAAACAGCACACAGTCATAGGAGCGAATATACTTAAAGATTCTGATTCCGAGTTCCTGAAAACCGCCCAAAAAATAGCTGTAAGCCATCATGAAAAATGGAACGGTGCCGGATACCCGCGCGGATTGAAGAAAGATGAAATACCGCTTGAAAGCAGGATAACCGCCATCGCCGACCAGTATGACGCCATCCGCAGCCGGCGGCCCTATAAAGAGGCGATAAGCCATGCGGACACATGCAAAATTCTTCTTGAAGGCGACGCCAAATCAAGCCCGGACCAGTTTGACCCTCATATACTGGAAACCTTCAAGAAATGCCGAGAAAAATTCAACAGGATTTATGAATCCGTCCGTTAATGTTGTATAATAGGGTTTATGGCCATACGGATAGGAATCGGACAGATTAACGCAACCGTCGGAGACATCGGCGGCAACTGCAAAAAAATACTTTCTTGCGTTGAAAAAGCACTCTCGTACAGGGTTGACATCGTATCTTTTCCCGAACTTGCCGTGACAGGCTATCCTCCTGAAGACCTTCTTTTGAAGCCCAAATTCGTACGCGACAACATTAACGCATTATCTTCCCTTCAGAAAAAGATAAGAGACATTATCGTCGTCGCAGGCTTTGTCGACTCAAAGAACGGTTTACTTTATAACTCAGCGGCGGTACTGCATAACGGAAAGAAGATAGCCGTATGCCATAAGACTCTTTTGCCCAACTACGGCGTCTTTGATGAAAAAAGATATTTTTCCCCGGGGCAAAACACTGGTATTTTCCGGTTTCACGGCATATCGTTCGGCGTCAATATATGCGAGGACATCTGGCATAACAGCGGGCCGGCAAAAGAACAGTCGGATGCAGGGGCAAGACTTCTTGTAAACATAAACGCATCCCCCTACCACCGCGGCAAAACGACACAGCGGGAAAAAATAGTCAAGAAACAATGCGTTGCCAACGGGGTTTTTATATGCTACACGAATATGGTCGGAGGGCAGGATGAACTCGTCTTCGACGGCAGCAGTTTCATAATGGACGGCGGAGGGAAAGTTGTCGGCAGAGCGGAATCCTTCAAGGAAACCCTGCTGGTATGCGACATTCCCGATGCGGATTGCACTAAAGGCAAAAGGAAGATAATTTCAATACCTCACAAAAGTGCCGGGGAAAAACCCCGCATCTCCCCGCAAAAACACAGAAAATTGACAGACGAAGAGGAGGTCTATCTCGGACTTATGGCCGGATTGAGGGACTATGCGGCGAAAAACGGGTTCAGGAAAACGGTCCTCGGTCTTAGCGGAGGCATAGATTCGGCGATTGTTGCGGCAATAGCCGCGGACACGCTCGGCGCTGAAAATGTCGCAGGAGTATTCATGCCTTCACGGTATTCTTCAAAAGAATCGGGGGAAGACGCATTGAAACTCGCGGAGAATCTCGGCATTGAGTTTCTGGAAATACCCATTGAAAACATCTTCGATTCATGCCTTGAAACGCTCTCTTCCGTCTTTTCCGGAATGAATCAGGACATAACGGAAGAAAACCTCCAGGCAAGGATAAGAGGCAATACTGTCATGGCCCTTTCCAACAAGTTCGGCTGGCTTGTTCTTACGACCGGAAACAAGTCGGAAATAAGCGTCGGTTATGCCACCCTTTACGGAGACATGGCCGGAGGCTTTGCCGTGCTTAAAGACGTTTATAAAACTCTTGTTTACAAGCTGGCTGAATACAGAAACTCCGTAAGCCCCGTCATCCCTTCAAGAATATTGACAAAGCCTCCCAGCGCAGAACTCAGGCCGAACCAGAAAGACCAGGACACCCTGCCTCCTTATGAAATTCTTGACGGCATACTTAAGGAATACATAGAAAAGGATAAAAGTTATTCGCAGATAATCTCGGCAGGATTCAAGGCGGAAACGGTGAAAAAAGTAATAGGCCTTGTTGACAGGAGCGAATATAAGAGGAGGCAGGCTCCGCCCGGGGTAAAAATCACGCCCAAGGCATTCGGCAGGGACAGAAGGATGCCCATCACCAACCGCTACACCCTCTGAACAAGACAAAGACATAAAAATGCCCACACTCAGCCTTCTGCAAAGCCCGATATTGGTGCGATTGAAAAGCAAAGGGAGCAGTTTCCGTGCTCGGGAGCTTCAGCACAGATAAGAACTACGGCGGAATCTGACTCCCGGAGAACTCGCCCGCCCAATCCGGCGGACTCAGACAGCTCCGGGTAA